>NZ_JASNFO010000010.1:0-51793 GCF_032027725.1 Pseudofrankia coriaricola
CCCCCCCCCCCCCCCGGCCCGCGGCCCCTCGGGCCGGCCCGCCCCCCCCCCCCCCCCCCCCCCCCCCCCCCCCCCCCCCGCCACCAGGCCCGTCCCGTTCGTCGCCGTGGGCGCGGCTCTGCTCGCCGCTGTGGGCGCCGGCTGCTCCCGCGCTCGCCCGGGGGCGGTGTCGCGGCCTACGTCACGATCCGGGTGACTCCGTCATGACGGAGTCCGCCGAGCCTTCTCGTGGGTCCGTGCCACTCGCCTGTCCCGCGCCCGCGCGCAGGTCGGCCTCGAGGCCGGAGAGCAGGCATTCGATGGTGTACCGGTAGAGCGTGGCGCGGCTGGCGTCCGGATCCTGCGCCCAGGACCGCAGCCAGGGCTGCATCGTGGCCCAGCCCGCGCCGGCGCCCGGCGGCGCGGCCATGGTCTGGAGAGTGGTCGCGGCGGCGGCACGACCGTGCCCGGCGAGAGCGCGGTCGTCGTCGAGGGCGACGAGCAGGATGGCGCTGTTGAGCAGCGTGGCGTAGGCGAGCGGCGCACGGTCGCCGAACCCCGCGGCGGCAAGCAGACCGATGCCCCGATCCATGATCGGTAGGGCGGACGGGACGGTGGCACCGTCCCGGCACAGCCGGCGGGCGACCCCGACGTAGCGGCCGACGATGCCCCGGCTGGGGTAGAGGAACGCGCGGAACCAGTCCTGCCAGCCGAGGTCGGCGGGCGGGTTCGGCATCATCGCCACGACCCGCTCCACGACGGCGTCCAGAATCGCCTCCCGGTCGCCGACGTGGTAGGCGATCGTGTTCGGCCAGACCTCGAGGGCGTGGGCGAGGTCGCGGATGCTCCAGCCGTCCAGGCCGCGCTCCCGGGTCAGTTCCAGCGCGGCGTCGATCACCCGGTCCGGGGTGAGCCTGACCCTGGTACCGACGTCCGTTCCTCGACCGCGCTCCGCCACAGATGTCACGTTCCCACACCCGGCCGAGGCCGGACCCGAGACCGGCCGCGGGGGCCGGCCGATGGACCGACCGTCGGCACCGACTGCTGGAGACCGGCCGCGGGGAGACCGACCGCCGGGCCGGTCGGTCCCGGCCGTCGGCTCGGTTGTGGCGACGGCTCAGTCCCCGCCGGTGGCCGCTCCGGCGGCGACACGGGTGCCGAGGTGCCAACCCGCCGCGCGCTGGCGTTGCCGCCAGAACGCGGCGTAGCGGCCGTCGTTCGCCAGCAGCTCGGCGTGGGTGCCGCGCTCGGCGATGCGGCCGCCGTCCAGGACGAGGATCTGGTCGGCGTGGGCGACGGTGGTGAGCCGGTGGGCGACGACGAACACCGTGCGGGCCAGCGTGAGGGCGGCCAACGCGGAGGTGATCGCGGCCTCGTTCTCCGGGTCGACGGCGGCGGTGGCCTCGTCGAGCAGCACGATCGGGGCGTCCTTGAGCAGGGCGCGGGCGATCGAGACCCGCTGGCGCTCCCCTCCGGACAGCGAGGCGCCGCCCTCGCCGACCTGGGTCTCCCAGCCGTCCGGCAGCCGGTCGACGATCTCGTCGACGCGGGCGAGCCGGGCCGCCTCGCGCAGCTCGGCGTCGGTGGCGTCGGGGCGGGCCAGCCGGATGTTGTCGGCGATGCTGCCCTCGAAGAGGTAGACGTCCTGGAAGACCGGCGCGACCAGGGCGCCGCGCTGCTCCGCGGTCAGCGCCCGCAGGTCGACGCCGCCGACGCCGATGCCGCCGGCGTCGACGTCGAGGAAGCGGGCGAGCAGCCACAGCAGGGTGGTCTTGCCGGCCCCGGACGATCCCACGATGGCCGTCGTGGTGCCGGCCTCGGCGGTGAAGCTGATCCCGGACAGGACCGGGCGGTCGTGGTCATACCCGAAGCTGACGTCGTCGACATCGACGCGGTGCCCGTCGACCGGGGTGGGGCGGTCGGGCTCGGGCAGGGGAGCGGTCGCCAGGACCTCGTCGATGCGGGTGAGGCTTGCCCTGGCCGCGCGCAGCGTGGCGCCGTACTCGGCCGCGGCGGCCAGCGGCTCGGCGAACCGGGCCAGCAGCACCAGCAGGGCGACCAGCTCGGCCGTCCGGTCGCTGTCACGTAGGGCGAGGGCCGTGCCGAGCAGGATGAGCGCGGTGAACACGAGCTGGACGGTGAGGGCGTTCGCGCCAAGCGCTGGCAGGGTGCGGCCGAGCTGGCGGCGACCGGCGGCGTGCTGCGCGCGCAGCGCGTCGTCGAGCTGGGCGTAGCCGTCGCCGGACCGCCCGGCGCCGCGCAGCACCGGCTGCAGGCGGGCGAACTCGACGACGCGGTCGGCGGCCTCGACGCCGGTGGCGTGCAGCTGCTCGTCGACGCTGGCGGCGCGCCGCGCGGCCCACGAGAACACCGCGAACACCAGCGGGACGGCGGCCAGCGCGCCCAGCCCGAGCCGCCAGTCGAGGATCAGGACGCCGGCGACGACGGTGAGCGGGGTGACCGCGGCCGAGACGATCGGCTGGAACATGTGCGCGGGCAGTCCCATGATGTCGACGATGCCCTTGCAGGTCAGCTGCCCGATGGCGCCGACGCGGTTGCCGCTGAACCAGCCGATCGGCAGGTCGGTCAGGTGGTCGCCCAGCCGGTGGTGCAGGGTGCGCGCGAGCAGGTGCCCGAGCCGGAACCCCAGCTGCTGCTGGACGTAGGACGCCAGCCAGCCGACCACCACCACCGAGGCGAGCACCGCGAACCAGCGCGCGGCGCCGCCGGTGTCGCCGCGTAGCAGGTCGCGCAGCACCGGCACCAGCAGCACGTAGGCCACGCCCTGCAGCACGTTGTAGAGGACGAGGGCGGCGAGGTAGCGCAGGTAGTCGCCGCGGTGCTCGGAACCGAGCACCCTGCCCAGCTGCCGGATCACCGCGCCACCTCCGTGTCGGTCCTGTCCGTGTCGGTCCTGTCCGTGTCGGTCCTGCCGCCGTCGTTCGGCGTGTCCGTCGTCGTGGTGCCTGTCGTCTGGGCCGCCCACAGCTGGGCGTAGCGGCCGCCGGCCGCGACCAGCTCCGGGTGCCGGCCGCGCTCGACGACCCGTCCCGTGTCGAGGACCAGGATCTGGTCGGCGGCGGTGATGCTGGCCAGGCGGTGCGCGATCACCAGCACCGTGCGCCCGGCGGCCACGGCGGACAGCGCGTCCTGGATCGCGGCCTCCGACTCCGGGTCCGCCCACGAGGTCGCCTCGTCGAGGACGAGGACGGGGGTGTCGGCCACCAGGGCACGGGCGATCGTGACCCGCTGTGCCTCGCCGCCCGAGAGATGGGCGTCCTCGCCTATCACCGAGTCGTAGCCGCGGGGCAGCACGCTGATCACGTCGTGGACCTGGGCCGCGATGGCGGCCTCGACGACCCGTTCGCGGGTCGTTCCCGGCCGGGCCAGCGCGATGTTGTCGCGCACGCTGACCCGCAGCAGCCCGACGTCCTGCGTCACGAACCCGACCTGCCGGTACAGCCGCTCGGTGCCGACGTCCCGCACGTCCACGCCGCCCAGCAGGACGGCGCCGCGGTCCGGGTCGGCGAAGCGGGGCAGCAGGCTGGCCAGCGTCGACTTGCCCGCGCCGGACGGGCCGACGAGCGCCGTCACCGTGCCCGGCTCGAGCACCGCGTCGACGCCGTCGAGGACGCGGACGCGGTCGTCGTAACCGAACGACACGTCCCGCAGCTCGACCCGGTGTCCCGCCGGCTCGCGCGGCCGTTCCGGCTCGGTGACGACCGGGGTCGCCAACAGGGAGGCGATGGCGGTGGCGGCGCCGCGGGCAAACTGCAGCGCCGTGGCGGAGTGCTCCAGGTTCAGCAGCGGCCCGGCGAGCCCGATGCCCAGAACGACGAAGGGCACCACGTCGGCGGGCGCGCACCAGCCGGCCTGGGTGAACCCGATGCCGGCACCGAGGATCACCAGCAGCATCGTCGGCCCGGAGACCGCGGCCATCGTGATCGCGAACGGCCGCAGCATGGGCTTCGTCCAGCCCTCGAAGGCGTCGGCGAACGCGTCTGTCTCGCGCAGGAACCGGGCGTGCGCCCGCCGCGCCTGCCCGAAGGCCTTCACCACGGCGATGCCGCGTACGAACTCCACCGCGGCGGCGTTGATCCGCCCGAGCGCCGCGACGTAGGTGGCCATCTGCTCGCCGTAGCCCTTCGTCATCCGCCCGTAGGAGAACGCGAAGAACACCAGCGGCACCAGCGTGACCAGCGCGAGCCGCCAGTCCGCCCAGAACAGGTAGCCGAGCACCACCAGCGGCGTGACGGCGGCGCCGACGAAGTCGTTCGCGGCGTGGGCCACGAGCGTGTGCAGGGCCGACACCTGGTCCTGCACCGCCGTCTTCACGACGCCGCTGGAGCGCTGGTCGAACCAGCCCAGCTGGGCCCGTCCCAGCCGTCGCGCCAGGCGCGTGCGCAGGTCGAACGTCAGGTCGTTGTCGGCGTGGTGGCTGATCGCCCCGGCCGCGCCGACCAGCGCGAAGCGCGCCACGAACGCGGCGACCGCCACGAGCACGATCGTCCACGCCCGGCCGTGGTCGACCGGGGCGCGCAGCAGGGTGCTCGCCAGCTCGCCGATGCACACGTACGGAACGACCGCCGCCACGGAGCCGGCGGCCTGGCACACCGCCGCGACGACCAGCCGCCCGCGTACCGGTCCGAGCAGGGTGCCCAGAGCCGCGGGCGGAGGGTCCTGCCCGCCGGACGGTGTCGACGGCCCTGTCGGGGCCTCGGTCTCGGCGGCCGCGTCGGCGTCGGCGTCGGCCCGCCCGGCGGCAGTGGCCCGCGGCCCGGCCGTGGCCGGTGGCGTCTCGGCCATCGGTTTCCCCCTTCGTCTCGCGGGTGCCCGGGTGAACGCCCGCCCTTGTCGATCAACAAGTTTCAGGTTAGGTTAGCCTAACTGGACGCTGTCCAATAGACCTGAGACCGGTTTTCTTCCGCCGCACTCCGCCGAAGAGAGGCGCCATGTCCATCTCGGAGCCACCCGACACCGCCGTGGCGAGCCAGCACGCCGTTGAGCCCGAGTCCGGGCCCGGCGCCAGCGAGGCCGCGCCCGCGCCCGTACCCGCGCGGGCAGGGCTCGTGCTCGCGGTCGTCTGCCTCTGTCAGCTGATGGTGGTGCTCGACATCTCGGTGGTGAACGTCGCGCTGCCGTCCATCCGCGCCGACCTGGGGTTCAGTGAGAGCGGCCTGCAATGGGTGGTGAACGCCTACACGCTCACCTTCGGCGGGCTGCTGCTGCTCGGCGGCCGGCTCGCCGACCTGGCCGGCCAGCGCCGCGCGGCCGTCGCCGGGCTGGGCCTGTTCGGGATCACGTCACTGCTCGGCGGGCTCGCCCAGAACCCGGGGGAACTGATCGCGGCGCGGGCCGCGCAGGGTGTGGCCGGCGCGGTGCTGCTGCCGGTCAGCCTCACCGTCATCACCACCACCTTCGCCGAGGGGGCGGCGCGGCACCGGGCGCTCGCGGTCTGGGGCGCCGTGGCGGGCGCCGGCAGCGCGGTCGGCGTCCTGCTGGGCGGCGTGCTCACCGAGTACCTGAACTGGCGGTGGGTCCTGTTCGTCAACGTCCCGATCGCCGCGGTCGCCATCCCGCTCGCCGCGACCTGCATCGGCAACCTGCGCACGGCCCGTCGGCCCCGCCTGGACGTCGCCGGCGCGGTGCTGGCCACGGCCGCGATGGTGGTGCTGGTCTACGGGGTGGTGCGCACAGACACCTACGCGTGGGGCTCGTCGCGGACGCTCGGCACGCTCGGGGTCGCGGCGGTGCTCGCGGTGGCGTTCGTGCTCGTCGAGCGGCGGGTCGCCGCGCCGCTGGTCCGGTTGGGGATCCTGCGGACCCGGTCGCTGTCGGTGGCCTGTGTCGTCATCTTTCTCGTCGCCTGCGGCCAGTTCGGCGCGTTCTACTTCGCCTCGCTGTACCTGCAGGGCGTGCTCGAATACAGCCCACTGCGGACGGGGCTGGCGTTCGTGCCCTTCGCCCTGGGCGTGATCGCCGGCACGATCGTGGCCGGGCGCCTGATGTCCCGGGTCGGTCCGCGCCCGCTGCTGGTCAGCGGGCTGGCGCTGGGCGCGGTCGGGATGGGCTGGTTCGGCTGGGTCAGCCCGGACGGCAGCTTCGCCGCGGACCTGCTCGGCCCCTCCCTGGTCACCTCGGTGGGCCTCGGGCTGTGCATGGTCACTAACACGGCCGCCGGCACCACCGGCGTCGCGCGCGAGGAGGCCGGGCTGGCCTCGGGCCTGCTGAACGCGGCCCGGCAGTGCGGGGGAAGCATCGGCCTGGCGGTGCTCGTCACCGTCGCGGCCACCGTCACCCGCCACCAGGCCGACCCGGCCAGCCCGGCCGCCGTCACCACCGGCTACGACCGCGCCTTCCTCATCGCCGGCATCCTCATCGGCGTCGCCGCGCTGGCCGCCTTCACGCTGCTGCCGTCCCGCCCCCGCGACCGGGCCGCCGGCGACCAGCCGGTCAGCGCCCAGGCGTCGGCCTAGACGCCGAGGCGCCTGCCGGTGTCCGTCCCCCCGGGCGGACACCGGCAAGCGCCGGTGGACCATGCGTGCCGCGCCTCACCAGCCGAGGGAGGTCGCCGGGCAAGGCCCGTCAGGCTGTGGGGACGGCCGCCGCCACGGGCGCGGTCCGAGGCCGCAGGGTGGCGAGCCCGGCGGCGGCCAGGCCGAGTCCGATGACCGTCTCCGTGCCGGAAAGCGGAAGCGCGGGGCACAGGCCGACGACGACCAGTGCCCAGCCGGCCCAGCGAGCGAGGACCTTCGCGCGCAGGGTGGCGATCCCGAGCAGTAGGAAGGCCAGGTTGCTGACCCAGGCCAGCAGGAAGCCGAGCCCGAGCCGGCCACCTGCGTTGCCGTCGAGGATCGCGGGCGCCTGCTCGGCGATGGAGGGCGCGATGAACAGATCGGCGAACACGATGCCGCCGTTGAGGACGAGGGCGGCCATCGTCAGCGCGACGGCGACGAGGCCGAAGGCCCGGAGTCGGTCGGCCTGTCGCGCGTAGAGCGCGACGACGCCCCAGGTGAGCAGCACGATCCCGAGCAGGCGCAGCGCGGCGGTCAGCGCGAAGGCACCGGTCGTGACCTCCTGGGAAAACTCGTTCGAGGCGTAGTCGGGCGGCAGAAGGTTGAGAAACGCGCCGATCGCGAGCAATACGCCGCCGACGATCGTGGCCCACGAGCCGGCGCGGGCGAACATTTCCATGATGTGACTACCTTTCGACGCGGTGCGGGCGGGCTGGAGCAGCCGGATGGCCGGGTGTGGCCCAGGCCGGTCGGTCATCGCGAAGCCGGCGCTCGGCCGGCCGAAACCCCCGGCCGGCCGAAACCCCCGGCCGGTCGAAAACTCAGGACGGTTGAAATCCCTGGCCGGTCGGAAACCTGGCCGGCTCCGGCGGGCCACACGCCGCCTGGGTTGGTCAGGCGATACCGTGCACGCTAGGAAATGGTTGCTTCGCCGTCGTCAGTATCAAGGCGGGTCTTGCGTGCCCGGGCGGGGGAGGCGGGGTCTGCCGCAAGGCAGACGTCCTGCCTGGTCGATCTCGCTAAGGTGCGGGTATGCGGGGAGCCTGGGTCGTTCGAACCGTCCGCCGTTTCGTGCGGGCACCCGCGGCGGACGTCGTCCTGGCCGCCGCGGTGGCCGGCAATGGCCTGTTCGACGCGCTCAAGGGACCAGACTGGCCGCCGGACGCGTCCCGTCCGGCAATCGCGGTCCTGGCGCTGATCTCGGCCGGATGTCTGGCCTTGCGACGGCGCCGGCCGCTGCTGGCATTTACCGGGATCATGGCCCCGTTGACGGCCATCCTGGTGGTCTTCGGCCATTACGAGAATGGCTGGTCGCTGCTTGTCGCGCTCGTCGCGGCCTATTCGGTCGGGGTGCACGGCACGAATCCGCCGTATGCCGGTGCCGTCATGGTGTGCTTCGCCGCCGCGATGGGCCTGCGTCAGCCTTCCGGCGACGCGTACCCGGACATGGTGTTCGCCGCCGTGGCGGTCGCCCTGCCGTTCACCGTGGGGTTGACCGTACGCGCGCTACGCGGGCGTAGCCGCCTGCTGGAACAGCGGGCGCACGCACTGGAACAGGAGCAGGAACAGCTCGCCGCCGTCGCCGTCGCGGCGGAACGCCGCCGGATCGCCCGCGAGCTCCATGACATCATCTCCCACGGTCTGGGCATCGTGGTGCTCCAGGCCGGCGTCGTCGAGCAGGTCCTCGAACGTGATCCCGCCAAGGCACGGGCGGCACTGGCGTTGATTCGCGCCACCGGGCAGGAGGCGATCGGGGAGATGGGGACGCTCGTCGGCCTCATCCGCGACGACACGCGGGCCCCGCTGGACCCCCAGCCCACGCTGGCCGACCTCGACCGGCTGGTCGCGACCACCCGGGCGCTCGGGCTGCCGGTCCGGGTCGTGACCGAGGGGCCGCCCGACAGGCTGCCCGCCGCGGTCGAGCTGTCGGCGTACCGGGTCGTTCAGGAGAGCCTGACCAACGCGCTCAAGCACGCCGGGAAAGCCCAGGTGGCCGTCGTGCTGCGATATCGGCCGCACGACCTGGAGGTCGAGGTCTCCGACGACGGCGCCGACGGCCGGCAGGGCACGGGCGGCAGGCACGGCCTCACCGGGCTGAAGGAACGGGTGGCGGTCTTCGGCGGGCGGTTCGAGGCCGGCCGCGGCGAGTCCGGGGGCTGGACGGTGCGAGCGTCGTTCCCCACCGCCCGATGACCCGGGTGCTTCTCGTCGACGACCAGGCCGTCGTCCGTACCGGCCTGCGCACGATTCTGGAATGCCATGACGACATCGAGGTCGTCGGCGAGGCGGCCGACGGTCGGGAAGCCATCACGCTGACCGCCGCGCTCGATCCCGACGTCGTCATCATGGACATCCGGATGCCGGTCCTGGACGGCATCGAAACGACCCGCCGGCTGGTCCGCGCCGGAGCCCGCGGCAGGATCGTCATGCTCACCACTTACGGGCTCGACGAATATGTGTACGCGGCGCTGCGCGCCGGAGCCGCCGGTTTCCTGCTCAAGACCGACCCGCCGATCCGGCTGGTGGAAGCGGTCCGGGTCGTGGCCGGCGGCGACGCGCTGCTCGGGCCGGAGACCACCCGTCGACTCATCGAACGTTTTCTCTCCGGCCCCCCACCCGACGCGCAGGTTCCGCCCGAGCTGGCGACGCTGACCGGCCGCGAGCGGGAAGTTCTCGGACTGGTCGCCCGGGGGCTGTCCAACCAGGAGATAGCGGGAGCCCTGTACATCGGCGAGGGCACCGTTAAGACACACGTCGCCCGCGTCCTGGCCAAGCTACGGCTGCGAGACCGCGTACAGGCCGTCGTCTACGTCTACGAATGCGGCCTCATCCGGCCAGGCCAGGCCGCGAATCCCGCCGACGATTCCTGACCTCGCGAACGCGTCTGGCGACCCGCGCCGGGCCTGGACGCGTCATGGCGCGACCCGGGCTGGGCCTGGTCGCCATCCGGCTGTACGCGGGCGGGCGGGCGCGGTGGGACGGGCGGAGCCGGCCGTCCGGATGGCTGAGCCAGGTCACCCACGCGGTCCCGCCGAGGAGATGGCCGCCAACCAGGATGCGGAACGGCCACCATCCGGGGACATGTATCGCGTTACTTCCAGTACGCCTGCGCCTTGATGGAGTGCTTCGGCAGCGCGCGCTGGCCGCGGATTGTTTGCGTGATCGATCGTGTGGTCAGGCCGTCGCAGCCGATCCATGCGAAAGCGTCGGGCGGACAGGTGATCTGTTCGGCGGCCTCGCGCAGGAGTTGACCGTCGTTGATCCGTTCGAGCCAGGTGACGGTGGCCATGTCGCTCGCATGCACCGGGATGTCCTTGTCGGATTCGTGTTGCCACTCCAGCCAGACTCGGGCCGGCGTGTCGCCGATCGCGTCGAGCAGTGAGTTGATTGCCGGCAGCGACGCGGTGTCGCCGAAGATGATGAACTCCGACGGGAGCGGATCAGGGAGTCTGAATTTCGAGCCCATCACGGTCGCCTCGATCTCGGTACCGGGCTGGGCCTGCCGCGCCCATCGGGCCGCGGGTCCCTCGTGGATCGCGAACTCGATGTCGAAGGTGTCGTTGTCGGCGTCCGGGTCCACCAGCGTGTAACCGCGCTGTTGCAGGGCCCCGGTGTCGTCTGCGAACCACAGGCGGATCCACTGCGTGGGATGGATGGGGTGATCGGCGAGCAGGCCGCCACCGGTGAAGCCCAGCCGGAGGTAGGAGTCGGTGATCTGCCGGCTGGAGGTCACCGTGAGCCGGTAGTCGCTACCACCGAACGCCTTGAGGACCAGACCGTTGAAGCCTTTGCTCATGGCGCTTAGGGTAACCTGACCTAACTTGCGTCTGGAAGATGTGGGGGTTGCCCCAACTCGTGCCCCGAACGCCGGGGTTGCCGGGCGGTCCGTTCGCGGGGACGGCGGCAGCAGGAAGCATCGCGCCGAACACGAGAGCACCGGGCGGGACCAGCGTCGAGCCCTCGCGACGACGACGGACTGAACGGCCTCGCCGACGTTCCTCGGCGAGGCCGAGCCCACGATGCCAGACCTACGGCGGCGAAGACCCCCGACGCTCGTCGGCGCGACGCCGACGACCAGGCGAACGTCGGTCCCGAGCAGGCGGGCGAGCGGGCAAGTTAGGTTAGGTTAAGCTAATTTTGGGTTGAGTGTCGATGGATGGGGCCGCGTGCCGTCCCGTCCTGCTGCTCCAGGAGCCGTCCTCGCGGCCGCCCGGCTGACGCGTGACGCGACCGCCCCGCTTCGCGGGGATCCGCCACGGCGAGACGGCACGTGACACGGTCAGGGCACTGGCCGAGAAATGGGGGGCTGGTGATGGCGCGGAGTTCGCTGAGCGCCGAGGTCGAAGCCGGGGCGCGGCCGCGGACTGCGTCGGCGGCGGTGCGGCCGTCCTCCGGCGGATGGGCGCTGTCGCCGCCGTCCGCGAATCCGCCGCCGGACCGGGCGGCCCTCAAGCAACAGGCCCGACGGGACAAGGCGGCGGCCAAGCAGCTGCTGGCGCCGGTCAGCCGTTCGATCTCCCTGGCTGGACTGCTGGTCGCCGTGGCGGCGGTCTGCGCGGTGGTGCCCCTCGTCCTGATCGTCGAGGCGTGTCGGCGGCTCTCGCGGGAGCCGGTGGACACCGGCACGGTGACCGGTCTGGTGGTCGCGGCCTTTCTCGTCCTGGCGTTTCGTGGGCTACTGCAGGTGATCGGACTGGTCTGGGCGCACCAGATCGACGCGGGCTTCCAGCTGTCGCTGCGCCGGCAGTTGGCCGCCAAGCTTTCCCGGGTGCCCCTGGGGTGGTTCACCGAACGCAGTTCCGTGCGGGTCAAGCGGCTGCTGGCCGACGACGTCGAGGCGCTGCACTATCTCATCGCCCATGCGCGCCTCGAGTACGTGAACGCGACGGTGACGCCCCTGGTCACCGTCGTCTACCTGTTCGTCGTCGACTGGAAGCTGACCCTGGTTCTCCTGGTCCCGGTGATCGCCTACCTGTTCGCGCTGAACGCCATGATGAGTCCGGCCCACAACGCGCGCCTGGGCCTGTTCAACCGCGGTGAACAGGCCGTGGAGGTCACCACGGTCGAGTTCGTCGACGGCATCTCGGTGGTCCGTGCCTTCGGCCAGACCCGCAAGGCGCACAAGGGCTTTCAGGATGCCGTCGACCGGTACGCCGATGCGCTGAGCGCCTGGAAGCTGCCGATGACCCGCATCCAGTCTTCGGCGGACATCCTGCTGGCGCCGGTGTTCCTGACCCTTGTGGTCACGGCCGCGGCGGTCGGGATGGCCGCTGCCGGCTGGGTCGAGCCGATGGATCTGGTTCCGTTCCTGCTCGTCGGCGTCGGGCTCGGCGCGAGCCTGCTCGGGTTGGCGTATGGCGCCCAGGCGCTACGTGAAGGGGCCTCCGCGGCGACCCGCCTACGCGAGCTGCAGCGCCTGCCCGAACTCGCCACGCCGGTGGAGCGTGACGAGGATGGGCGCGAAGCGGTGGCACCCGGTCCGGGGCATGTCCAGTTCCGCGACGTCGGTTTCGGATACCGGAAGGGCCAGCCGGTGCTGCGCGATGTGAACGTCGAGCTCGCCCCGGGTACCGTGACCGCCCTGGTCGGCCCGAGCGGGTCGGGCAAGTCCACCTTGGCGCGCCTGCTCGCCCGGTTCTACGACGTGACCGACGGCGCGATCCTGATCGACGGGCGCGACGTCCGGGAGCTGCCCCTGGAGGAGCTCTACCGCACTGTCGGGTTCGTCCTGCAGGAGGTGCACCTCATCCGCGGTACGGTGGCCGACAACCTTCGACTGGCACGGCCTGCTGCCACACCGGCCGAGCTCGAGGACGCGGCCCGCACCGCACAGATCCACGACCGCATCGTGGCGCTCCCCCGAGGGTACGACTCGGAGATCGGGGTGGACGCGATCCTCTCCGGTGGCGAGGCACAACGTCTGTCGGTCGCCCGCACGCTGCTCGCCGACAGCCGGGTGCTGGTACTGGACGAGGCCACTGCCTACGCCGACCCGGAGGCCGAGGCGGCCGTCCAGGATGCCCTCGCCTCGCTGATCGCCGACCGCACGGTGCTGGTGATCGCCCATCGGCTGCACACCATCACCGAGGTCGACCAGATCCTGGTCCTGTCCGACGGGCGGATCGTCGAACGCGGTGACCACACGACATTGCGACAGTCCGGCGGGCTGTACCAGCGGCTGTGGCAGGCGAACGAGGAGGCGATGGCGCTCCTCGCCGAGCGGGGCACGCACGAGGAGCTGGTCTGAGATGATCCGCAAGGCCATGGCCCTGGTGCCTGCTGACGCCCGCCGGCCGTTGCCGGCGTATCTGAGCGCGCTCGGCGTCTACAGCGTCGCCCAGGCCGCGGCGTACGTGGTGCTGGTCCCGCTGCTCGAGGGGTTCCTGGACCGCGATTGGGGCACGGCGTCGATCTGGCTGGCGGTGATGGCGGGCGCGGTCGCCATCGCCGCGATCGGTGCCTACCTGCAGTTCATGCAGGGCCTGCGCATCGGTGTCGGCATGCTGCGCGGTGTCTCCACCCGCCTCGGCGACCACCTGAGCACGCTTCCGCTGGGCTGGTTCACCGGTCGCGACTCCGCCGCCGTCGCGCGGGTCGTGGTGGGCGAGGTCCGCGAGGTCCTCGGCATCTTCGCCCACCTGCTCGCCGTTCTGATCACCAGCATCGCGGTCCCCCTGGGCATCGCGGTTGGACTGCTGTTCGTCGACTGGCGCCTCGGTGCGGCCATGCTCCTCGGGCTGCCGGTGATGGCCGTGGTCAACGCCCTCGCCGGGCGCTCCTACCGCGGCGCGGACGACCGGATGCATCGCGCCGCGGCCGAGGCCAACGCACGTGTGCTGGAGTTCGCCGTCGCCCAGTCGGCGCTTCGCGCGTTCGGCGCGGTCGGCAGCGGCACCCGCGCTCTGGACATCGCCCTGGTCAAGCAGCGACGCGCTTCGAAGGCGCTGACCGCGGCGGCCGTGCCGGGCCTTGTGGCCTTCACGCTGGTCGTGCAGCTGGTCTTCCTCATCCTGGTCTACCTGGTGGTCTCCTGGGCCACGGCGGGCGATGTCTCCGCGGCGTCGGCGATCGCGCTCATCGTGGTGACCGCGCGTTTCATCGATCCGCTGACCCAGCTCGCCCACGTCGGGACCGCCGTCCGGGCCGCCTCCGCCGCGGTGGATCGAGTGCACGATCTGCTGGAAGCCGAGGAGCTCCGCGACCCGGAGATCGACGCGCGACCCGCGGACAACTCGATCACCTTCGACAACGTCGGGTTCGGCTACGAGCCGGGTACCCGGGTGGCCCGCGACCAGTCCTTCGTCGTTCCGGCCGGCACGACGACAGCCATCGTGGGGCCCAGTGGCTCGGGCAAGACGACGATGCTCCGCCTGGCCGCCCGGTTCTACGACGTCGACACCGGGGTCATCCGGATCGGCGGTCAGGATGTGCGCGAGATGTCGTTGGAGACCCTCATGGCGCAGATCTCGCCGGTGTTCCAGGACGTCTACCTGTTCAACCAGACGATCGAGGACAACATCCGGATCGGCCGGCCGGACGCCACCGACGCCGAGGTCCGCGAGGCCGCCCGGATCGCCGCGGTAGACGAGATCGTCGAGCGGCTGCCCGACGGCTGGTCGACCGTGGTCGGTGAGCGCGGGGCGAACGTTTCGGGTGGCGAACGGCAACGGATCTCGATCGCGCGGGCGCTGCTCAAGAACGCCCCGATCGTGCTGCTCGACGAGGCGACCAGTGCGCTGGACCCGTACAACGAGGCAGTCGTGGTCCGTGGGATTCGAGAACTCATCGAGGGCAAGACCGTGGTGGTCGTCGCGCACAAACTGTCCACCGTCGCGCACGCCGACCAGATCCTGGTGGTCGAGGATGGCCAGATTGTCGACCGTGGCACCCACACCGAGCTCATCAGGCGCGAAGGGCGCTACGCACAGTTCTGTCGACAGCGAGACCGTGCACGGGGATGGCGGCTTGCGGCAGCGGGGTGAAACGACGCGACACGTGTTTTCGGCCGGCGGACGCAACGCTGCGGCCAGCCTGAGCTTCCCATCATGACCGAAATCTCCTGGTCGCGCATCGGCGCAGGCCGGGCCGTGTGAGCCGGATTTCCGATCATGGTCGGAAGGGGCGAGGTTACGCGCAAATACGGGGGCTCGGGCTAGCCTTCGCGAGAAAGTTAGGTTAGCCTCACCTTCGTAACGCTAGAGCTCGCCGGCACGGCCCGTGCCGCCGGCCGCCTCGCCAGAGAGATCTGGGTCAGCTATCCGGGGGGATTCCGGTGTCTCGGTTTCTGGGAGACGCGTCCCTGCGCGACGTTCTGGAAACAGCCGGACACCCACCTGCGGCAGTCAGCACACGGGCCAGCGAATACCAGACTCGATGAACGGCAATTTCGCAACGAACGACAAGGAGCCGGAATGTCCGATGCGTTGAGTCCGGAGATGGAGCAGATCCTGCGGATCGACCTGCAGGTGGACACCTCGCGCATCACCCGGGAGTCGCACCTTATCGACGAGGTCGGCCTCGACTCGGTCGCCTTCGCCGTGGGGATGGTAGCGATCGAGGACACGTTCGGCGTGGTGTTGTCCGAGGAGGAGATGCTGAACTGCGAGACGGTGGCCGACCTGGAGGACGCCGTCCTCGCGAAGCGAGTCTAAGCGTGGCGCAGGCGAGCGTGGCGCAGGCGAACGGCAATCTGGACGAGATCGCCAGGTCGAGTGATCTGGCCACGACGGTCAGCCGAGCGATGCGCGCCGGAGACGGGACGCTGTCGGTGCTCGACGCGGCGTCCGGCGCATGGGAAACCCGCCCGTGGCGAGAGGTCCATGCCCGCGCCGAACAGATCGCCACGCAGATCCTCACCGAGAGCGAAGGCCGCGAACCGAGCGCCGTCGGCCTGATTGGGGCCCCGACCGTGGATCTGATCGCGGCCATTCAGGGCGCCTGGTTGGCCGGGGTCGCGGTGTCCATTCTCCCCGGTCCGATCCGGGGCGCCGACGAGCAGCGTTGGGCCCAAAGCACCTACGCACGGTTCGTCGGCATCGGTGTGGGCACCGTGCTCGGTTCCGGCAAGCAGCTCACGCCGCTGTCGAAGGTCGACGGGCGGCTGCGGATCGCGCGGGTCGAACAGTACGGGCGAGACGCCGACATCACTGGCTTCGTCGGGCGTCACGTCGGTCCCGACGCCGCGGCCGTGCTGCAGGGCACCGCCGGCTCGACCGGCGAACCCAAGACGGCGGTCATGTCGGCCGCGGCCGTCCGCAGCAACATCGCGGAGCTGGTCGCGCGTCTCGAACTGCGTCCCACCCACGACGTCGAACTGAGCTGGCTGCCCATGTACCACGACATGGGGCTGATCGTCGTGATCGTCGCCATGGCCACCGGTACTCCACTGTGGATCGCGCCCAGTTCCGCCTTCGTGACGGCACCTTTCAAGTGGCTGCAGTGGCTCACCGAGTCCCGGGCCACCATCACCGCGGCGCCCAACTTCGCCTACGACATCGTGGGTAGGTACGGGCGCCGGGTCGAGAACGCCGACCTGTCGCACCTGCGATACGTGATCAGCGGTGGCGAACCGATTGACGCGGACGCGTTCGACGCCTTCCTCGACGTGGCGGCCAAGTTCGGGCTCGACCGCGACGCGGCCGCGCCGGCCTACGGCATGGCCGAATCGACATGCGCGGTCACCATGCCCGCGCCCGGCGAGGGCGCGCAGTACGACGAGGTGACCGTCACCTCACCCGAGGATGGTGGTCACCCCGTCCGCCGTCGATACGCGATACTCGGCGGGCCGCTGGGCGGGATGCAGGTCCGCATCGTCGAGGCGAATGGTGTCGACATCCCCCGGATCGACAATCGGGATGTAGGACACGTCGAGATCCGCGGCACGTCGATGATGACGGGCTATCTGGGGCACGCGCCGCTCGGCGACGGTGAATGGTTTCCCACCGGCGACCTTGGCTACCTCGTCGGCGACCGTCCGGTGATCTGTGGCCGGGCCAAGGAAATCGTCGTCGTCGCTGGTCGCAACCTGTTTCCCGTGGAGATCGAGCGGTGCGTGGCGAGTGTGCGCGGTGTCCGCGGCGGCCGTGTGGTGGCGGTGGCGCTTGACGGGGCGTCAGCCCGCCCCGGGTTGGTGATCGTAGCCGAGTTCCGCGGCGGCGACCCCGAGTCCGCCCGCCGCGAGGTGATCGCCGCGGTGGCCTCCGAGTGCGGTGTCGTCCCGGCCGACGTGGTGTTCGTGAGACCCAGTGCGCTGCCGCTGACCACCTCCGGCAAGCTGCGCCGCCTGGAGACCAGGAAACTACTCGAGTCGGGATGTTGGAATGACGGTTGACGCGTCGGTCGAAGGCTACCGGGACCTGCTGAAGTCCGTATTCGACGACCAGGTGCGAGAGTGGGTGGCCGAGGCGGAGGCCACCCGGCGGTTCCCGCGCCTGTTGCTGCGACGGATGGGGGCCGCCGGGGTCTTCGCCGAGAAATGGGGTGATCGCACCACTCCCGACCTCGCCAAGCTCAACGAGTTGTCCTACACACTCGGCCGGCTGGGATCGGCAGGGGTCAGTGTCGGCGTCAGCCTGCACGACTCGGCGATCTCGATCATGCGCCGCTTCGGCCGATCCGCGATGCTGAAGTCGGTGGCAGAACAGGCGATCCGCGGTGAAGCAGTGCTCTGCCTGGCCGCCTCCGAGTCGTCCGGTGGATCCGACCTGCAGATCGTCGAAACGGAGGTGTGCACCGAGGGTGACGGGTTGCGGGTGAAGGGCCGCAAGAAGTTCGTCTCGCTGTCACCACTCGCCGACTACATCCTGGTCGTCGCCCGCAGCGTGAACCATGATCCATCGAGCCGGCACGGCAGCGTCGCCCTCGTGCTGGTACCCACCGGCAAGGTCACCATCATGCCGCCCTACGCCACGGTGAGCGCCGGGCCGCTCGAGACGTCGGCCGTGGAGATCGACACCTGGGTGCCGGCCGACCATCTGATCGCTCGGGCCGGGACGGGCCTGGCAGTGGTGAGCTGGGGGCTGGCCCACGAGCGTCTTTCCGTCGCCGGGCAGGTCGCCGCATCCTGCGATCAGGTGCTGGGCATCACGCTGGCCAGAATGCAGGAGCGTACCCAGTTCGGCAAGAAGCTGATCGACCACCAGGCGTTGCGGCTGCGGGTGGCGGACCTGCAGGCGCGGGTGGACATGCTTCGGTACGCGCTGACCGGGATCGCCGCCGGCGGGCAGCTGGACCTCCGCACCGCGGCGGCGATGAAGGTGTCAGCGGCCCGCCTTGGCGAGGAGGTCATCGGTGAATGCATGCATATCTTCGGTGGCTCGGCGTTCCTCACCGACGAGACGCCGTTGGCGCGCTGGTGGCGTGACATGAAGCTCGCCCGCGTCGGCGGAGGCACCGACGAAGTCCTCTGGGAGCTCGTCGCGGCGGCGATGAAGCCGGACGTCGAGGGTTATCGGGCGTTCTCCGCCGCTATCAGCTGACGGCAACGGACAGCGTCCGGAACAAGCGGACGAACGGGCGCGTCCGCGCGGCCAGCACGCCGGCGTCCGTGGGCAGCTCGTGCGGCGTATACCAACCGTCACCGTCGGGCCGCCGACCGGCTCGACGATGCGCGGACCAGGACTTCCGCGCGGCGGACAACTTAGGTTAGGCTTCCCTTATTATCCGGTTGGGTAGGAGGTGGGGCATCGTGGCGGGGATCCGACAGGAGATCCGGCGCATCACTCGGGACGGATCCTCGCGGATCGTCTGTGTCGTCCGGGTCGAGTCGGTGGTCGCGCTGTCTCCCGGCTTCGCCAGGGTCACGGTCCACGGCGACGGTCTCGACGCGTACCGCGAGGTCATGGCCGCTGACGCGTTCAAGGCCATGCTTCCTCCGGACGGTCGCTCGACGGCCGACGACGTCGAATGGGACGCGTACGGCCTGCCTCGCTGGCGGTCCGCGGGCCGCGCACCGCAGTACCGGGCGTTCACCGTCCGTCGTTTTGACCCGGCGGCGCGCAGCCTCGAGTTCGACACCATGCTCCACGCCGGCGGGCTGGTCCGATCCTGGCTGGACCGCGTTTGCCCGGGCGACGCCTTCGGCCTCGTCGGGATGCGGCGTGATTTCTACGCCGCGCAGGGGGTGACCCGCCATCTGATCGTCGCGGACTCGAGCGCGCTGCCCGCCGTGGCGGCCATCGTCGAGTCGCTGCCCCCGGATGTCGAGGCGTCGGTCTACCTCGCCGTCGACGATGAGGATGACGCGGCGCTCGTGCCCACGCGCGACAACGTCCGCGTCCGCGCCGTGTCCGGCGGTTCGCCCGCCGGCGCGGGCTCGCCGCTGGAGCAGACGGTGCGGCTGCACGAACGACCGGGTGGGCGGGTGCAGGCCTGGCTCGCGGCGGAGGCGGGCGTGGTCAGGGCACTGCGCCGATGGGTGCTGGGGGAATTCGCCGTCTCGGCGGACGACCTGCACGCCACCGCCTACTGGAAGGCCGGTCTGGACAGCGAGGCCCGTGACGGGGCCGACCTCGTCCGTTACCAGTCGGAGCTTGCCGCGGGTGCCGACCCGACCGACCCGGCCGTCCGCGAGCGCGTCGAGCTCGAGGTCTGAGCCGTCGGCGGCGAGGCGTGACCGAAAGCCGGGCCGGCACCGAGGCGCGCGGACGGGTAGGCGGACGGGTAGGTAGCCAGCCCAGAGGGTGGTTACTTTGGTTTGGTTAGGTTAACCTAAGGCACCTCGGACCGATATGGGAGGTGCGGTGAAAACTGGGTTCATCGGGCTCGGCACGATGGGGCGGCCCATGGCCAGGCGGCTGCTGGCCGCGGGGCATGAGCTGGCGTGCGCGTCCCGGTCTCCCGGGCCCGTGCGGGAACTCGCCGCTCTCGGGGCCGAGCCGCTGCCGACCGCCGCCGACGTCGTGGCGCGATCGGAGATCACCTTCCTGTGCCTGCCGGACGACGAGGCGGTCCGCTCGGTCGTCGTCGAATGCCTGCCGGTCGTCCGCGGCCGCACGATCGTCGACCACTCGACCGTCGGCCCCGACACCGAGGCGCGACTGGGCGAGCTCGTCCGCAAGGGGGGCGGCCACTATCTCGACGCGCCGGTCTCGGGCGGTCCGCAGGGCGCCGAGGCGGGCACGCTCGCGGTCATGGTCGGCGGCGAGGCGGACGAGTTCGAGACCGTGCGACCGGTCATCGACGCCTACGCCGGCTACGTCGCGCTGGCGGGCGACGTCGGCGCCGGCCAGGTCGTCAAGCTCTGCAACCAGGTGCTGGTGTGCGCCCAGCTGCTCACGCTGGCCGAGTGCGCGGAGCTGGCCCAGCGCTCCGGTGTGGACCCCCAGGCGCTGCACGACGTGCTCGGCCACTCCACCGGCGACAGCTTCATCGCCCGCTCCCGCTTTCCAGTACCGGGGGTCGCGCCCCAGAGCCCGGCCTCCAACGACTGGCGGCCCGACTTCACCACCGCCCTGATGCACAAGGACATCGACCTCGCCTGGGCGCACGGCAACCGGATCGGTGCCCCGCCGCGCTCGGCGCTGCGCGTCCTGGACCTGCTCGCGGAGAACATCCGGTCCGGCAACGCCGGGCTCGACTTCTCCTCCTTCGCGGCGCTGGTGCCGGCCCGTCCCAGGCAGGAGACGTACTGATCGGCCGCTGACAGCGCCGATCGCCGGTGCCCACCGCACCACCGCTGACCATCTCTGACCTGCACGTCCCGGCGCGCCTGGAAACCGGCGCGGGGCGCACGCCCACGCCCTCAGGCGGCCTGCCCTGGCCCAGGTGGCCGGGACGGCGCCACGACACGGCCACCGCCCGGCCACCGACCATCCGCTCCCGTCACGGCTCCGGCCAGTGAGGCCGGCCGCGGCCACCGCCAGGTACCGATCCCGATGGAGGACATCAGACATGCCCGCCCAACCCGCGCCCGCCGATACGGCGACCGCCGAGTCCGGCGAGGACAACCTGCTGCCTCGGCTACGGGTTACAGGCCTCCCTCCCGAGGTCCTCGCGGTTCCCGCCCCGCCCCTGCCGGTGATGCCGGCCCCGTTCGTGGTGCGGCTCGCCGACCCCGAAGCCGATGCCGAGCTGGTGTCGGAGTGGATGAGCCGCGACCTGCTCATCCACACCTGGAACTCCGCCTGGCCGGCGGACCGCTGGCGGCGCTACCTGCGGGCGCAGCTGGACAGCGACTTCTCCCGGCCTCTGATGCTGAGCTACGAGGACACGACAGTCGGCTACCTGGAGCTGTACCGGGCCTCCCGCGACACGATCTCCACCTTCTACGACAGCGACCCGTGGGACCTGGGACTGCACGCCGCCGTCGTGATGCGCTCGGCCATGCCCGCCCGAGGCGTCGAACACGGGCTGCGCAGCCTCGTCGAGGGCGTCTTCCAAGCGGAGCCGCGGTGCCGCCGGGTCGTGTTCGAACCGGACCACCGCAACACCCCTGCCCGGCTGGTCTGCAAGGGGGCCGGCTGCCAGGAGCTCGGCCTGCACCACATGCCCCCCCGCACGATCGTGCTCTTCGCCTGGCCGCGCGACCAGAACGACGCGCCCCCCGCGTACCAGAGCCTCGAGTCATCCGCACCCGTCGACTGACCGGCGCGCGAGCCCGCCGGTACGCCGGCCCGCGGGGCCCTGCACCCGCCCACTGGCCGTCGGGCCGCGCTCTTCTTCGGCCACGCGGCCCGACGGCCAGGCGGCAGCCGGCCACCAGTACCGCCGCCGCACCAAAGACGACCTGACATTGCTGACTGCGCGACTCGGGAGGCCGACGAGGCATGGGGAACGACACCGACCGCAGGCGCGCGCTGCTGCGCCGAACCCTGACCGAGCGCGGCCTGACCGACCAGGAGCCGGCCGTCGCGGCGCCCGCGAGGCGCGGCGGCGACGACCGCTACCCGCTGTCATCCGGCCAGCGGCGCATGTGGTTCCTGCACCAGGTCGACGCCGGCCGCGCCGACCTGAACGTGGGCGTGGCCATGCGGCTGGCCGGCGAGCTCGACCGGGACCGGCTGGCACGTGCCGCGGCCGCCGTCGCCGAGCGGCACGAGATCCTGCGCACCACGTACCACGCGGACGCCGACGGCACCCCGTTCCAGACCGTCCAGGCGGCACCCGCGCTCCCGCTCGCCGCGGACGACCTGCGCGCGCTGCCGGCGGACGCCCGGGAGGCTCGGGTGCGCGGGCTCGCGGCCGGCGAGTTCACCCGTCCGTTCGACCTCACCCGCGACGCGCCGCTGCGGCTGACCCTGCTGCGCACCGGCGACGACGAGCACGTCCTGCTGCTGGTCGCGCATCACATCGCCTGGGACGACGACTGCTGGGAGCCGTTCTTCGCCGACCTCTCCCAGGCGTACGCCACCGGCGCCACCGGCCCGACCTCGCCGGCCCAGTACCTGGACCTGCAGGTTCTCGACCCGTCCGCGCGTCCCGGCGCCGATTCCGCCGCCGCGGACCTGGCCTACTGGCACGACGCGCTCGCGGGATCGATCGAGCCCTTCGAACTCCCGGGCGAGCTCACGCGGACGGCCGCCGCCGCACCCGGCTCCGCCGCCACGGCCAGCACGCCGGGCGCGAGCGGGCACCGCCAGGCGGAGGTGCCCGCCGACGTCGCCGCCCAGGTCCGCTCCCTCGCTCGGTCGCTGCGCGCCACCCCGTTCGCCGTGCTCACCGCCGCGTTCGCCGCGTTGACCCACCGCGTCACCGGCGCGACGGACCTGGTCGTCGTCACCCCCGTCGTCGACCGGCCGAGCCAGCGCGCCGCGGGCGCGCTCGGTTACTTCGGCAACACGCTCCCGCTGCGGATCCAGGTCGCCGGCGCCGGCTCGTTCCAGGCGCTCGTCGAGCACACCCGGGACGTGTGCGCCGGGGCGTTCGCGCACCAGGGCGTCGGCCTGGAACGCATCGTCGCCGAGGCGCTCGCCAACCGGGGCGGCGGGCTGGACACGCTCGCGCGCGTCGGGTTCGGCGCCCGCTCCGGCGCGTGGACGGGGCTCACCGTGCCCGGTCTGCGTTCCGAGCGGCTCGACCTGCACGGCGCCGTCGCGCAGCTGCCGTTCGAGGTGATGGCACAGCCGACCGCCGACGACTCCTGGCTGCTGGAGGCCACCTACCAGCCGGGCGTCCTGCCCGACCAGATGGCGAGCCGCCTGCTCGAGGAGCTCGTCGTCCTGCTCGGCGCGGCTGTCCGCGGGCCGGGCACCGCCGTCGGCGACCTGCGGGTGCTGAGCGATCGGCGCCACGCCGAGCTGCTGGGCTTCTCGACCGGCCGTCCCGTCACGATGGTGGCGCCGACGCTGCCGGCCTTCGTCGCCGAGCAGGCTCGGCGCACCCCGCACGCCCCGGCGGTCGTCGCCGACGAGGCCACCCTCACCTATGCCGAGCTGACCGCCCGCGCCTACCGGCTCGCGCACCGGCTGATCCGGCAGGGAATCGGCACCGAGGACGTCGTCGCGCTGCGCTACCCCCGCGGCCTGGACATGGTCGTCGCGACGCTCGGCGTCGTCGCCAGCGGCGCCGCCTACCTGCCCGTCGACCCCGAGTACCCAGCGGACCGCATCGAGTACATGCTGGCCGACGCGAGACCGCGCCTCGTCCTGGACGGGCCGCTGGACCTGGACGACCCGGGGCTGCCCGCCACCGAGCCCACCGACGCCGACCGGGTCCGCCCGCTGCTGCCGGACAACACGGCGTACGTCATCTACACGTCCGGCTCGACGGGGGCGCCGAAGGGCGTACCCGTCTCGCACGCGGCCATCTGCGGCCACTTCTCCTGGCTGAGGCAGGAGTACTCGGTCGGCGCCAACGACGCGCTGCTGCAGGTGGCCTCGCCCAGCTTCGACGTCTCGGTCGGCGAGCTGTTCGGGCCGCTGTGCGCTGGCGCGCGCCTCGTCCTGCCGCGTCTCGGCGGACTGCAGGACCTGCCATACCTGACCGGGCTGCTCGAGGAGCAGCGCATCAGCTGGATGCACTTCGTCCCCTCGCTGCTCGACCTGTTCCTCAGCCTGCCGGGCACCGCGGACTGGAAGTCGCTGCGCCTGGTGCCGATCGGCGGTGAGGCGCTGCCGGGGGAGCTGGCCGACCGGTTCCGGCGCACCTTCGACGCCAGCCTGCACAACTTCTACGGCCCGACCGAGACCACGCTCGCCGCGACCCGCTACGTCGTGGACGCGCCGCAGGGCACCCGCACGGTGCCGATCGGCGTGCCCAAGGCGGACACCCAGGTCTACGTCCTCGACGAGCGCCTGCGGCTCGTGCCGCCCGGCACTGTCGGGGAGATCTACATCGGCGGTGGCCAGCTCGCCCGCGGCTACCTGGGCAGGCCGGGCCTGACCGCGTCGCGGTTCATCGCCGACCCCGTCCGGCCGGGCGGCGGGCGGCTCTACCGCACCGGTGACCTGGGCCGTTGGAACGCCGGCGGCGAGCTGGAGTTCGCCGGCCGCGCCGACGAGCAGGTGAAGATCCGCGGGTTCCGCGTCGAGCTCGGGGAGATCCAGGCCGTGCTCGCCCGCCACCCCGAGGTGCGCCAGTGCGTCGTCCTGGCCACGGAGGCCGAGCGCCTGGGGACAGTTCTCGTCGCCTATGTGGTGCCCGCCAGCAACCGGTCCGCCGAGCGCTGGGAGCGGGACTGGTCCGGCCCCGGCGGGCTTGAGGGACAGCTGCGCGACCACCTCTCCCGCGCGCTGCCCGCCCACATGGTGCCGGCCGCGTTCGTCCGGATGGGGCAGATCCCCGTCACCGCGAACGGCAAGGCCGACCGGGCCGCGCTGCCCGTCCCGGACCTGTCCTCGGGCCAGTCGGACCGCGAGCCGTCGACCGAGACCGAGAAGCTCATGTGCGCGGCGTTCGCCGAGACGCTCGGGCGCGACCGCGTCGGCGTGGACGCCGGGTTCTTCGAGCTCGGCGGGCACTCGCTGCTGGCGACGTCACTGCTGTCCGCCGTCGAGGCGCGGACCGGGGTGCGCCTGCGGCTCGCCGACGCGTTCGAGGCGCCGACCCCTGCCGGTCTCGCCGCCCTGGTCGACGCACGGCTCGCCGGCGTCACCCCCGACCGCCCGGAACTGCCGCCGATCGTCGCCCACCCGCACCGGCCCGAACGGCCGCCGCTGTCCTACGCCCAGCTGCGGCAGTGGGTCGGCTACCGGGTCGAGGGTCCGCGCGGCACCTACAACATCCCGTTCACCGCCCGCGTCGACGGCGAGCTCGACGTCGACGCCCTGGCCGCGGCGCTGCGCGACGTGACCGACCGGCACGAGGTGCTGCGCACCGTCTACCCGGAGGCCGACGGGGTGCCTCACCAGGAGATCTGGCCGGCGCTCCCGCTGGACGTGCCGGTGGTCGACCTGACGGGGGAGCCGGATCCGCGCGGGGCGCTGCGCGACCAGCTGGCGAGTCTCGCCGGGCACCTGTTCAACCTGTCGGCCGCGCCGCCGATCCGGGCGACCGTGCTGCGGGTCGGGCCCCGGCTGCACTGGCTGAGCGTGGTCGTCCACCACATCGCGGCCGACGAGTGGTCGGCGCCGGTCCTGTTCCAGGACATGGTCACCGCCTACCGGGCCCGCGTCGCCCGTGCCGCGCCGGGCTGGGACCCGCTGCCCGTCCAGTACGTCGACTACGCCCTGTGGCAACGCGAGATGTTCACTCCGCGGGTGCCGGAAGAGCCTTCGGACGAGGCGGCGCGGCCGAGCCGGGAGGACGGCGGCCGGCCCACCCTCGAGGAGGAGCAGGTCGCGTTCTGGCGCCAGGCGCTCGCGGACCTGCCCGAGGACACCGCAGTGGGCCGCGACCGGCCCCGGCCCCGCGTCCAGTCCGACCAGGGCGACACGGTGGCGCTGCGGGTGCCGCCGGCGCTGCGCCAGCGGCTGGCCCAGCTCGCGCGGGAGACGGACGCGACCGAGTTCATGGTGCTGCAGACCGCCGTGGCGCTCACCCTGCGCGCGCTCGGCGCCGGCACCGACATCCCGCTGGGCACGCCCGTCGCCGGCCGCACCCGCCCAGAGGTCGGGCGGACCGTCGGCATGTTCGTGAACACCCTGGTCCTGCGCAACGACCTGTCGGGCGCGCCGACGGGGCGGGAGCTGCTACGGCGGACCCGGGCGCTCGCGCTCGCGGCCCTCGCCCACCAGGACCTCCCGTTCGAACGGCTGGTGGACGCGGTCAACCCGGCGCGCACCACGGCCCGCCACCCGCTGTTCCAGGTGCTGGTGCACCTGCGCGAGTCCGGGCTGACCAGCACGGCGCTGGACGAGCGCGGCACGACGCTGCGCACGGAGGCCCCGGTCGACGCGACGGCCAAGTTCGACCTGACGTTCGACTTCTACGCCGACGGTGACGGCTTCGGCGGCGGGATCAACTACCGCGTCGAGCTGTACGACCAGGCCACCGTGCGGACCATGGCCGACCGCCTGCTGCGGGTGCTCGACGCGCTCGCGACCACCCCCGACAGCCCGCTTCCCGCGATCGACGTGCTGTCCCCGCGGGAGCGTGCCTCGCTGGACGCGTGGAGCTGGCCCGACCCGGAGCCCGAGCTGGCGGTCGAGCCCGTACCCGCGACCGTGCCCGAGTTGCTCGAACAGGCGCGCCGCGCCGCGCCCGCCGGGGGGCTGGTGCGGTGCGGTGGGGCGACGATCGACCACGCGACGCTGCACGAGCGCGCCGACCGGCTCGCCGGCCACCTGCGCACGCTCGGCGCCGGGCCGGACACCTTCGTCGCCGTCGCGCTGCCCCGCACGCTCGACATGCTCGTGGCGCTGGTCGCCGTGATGAAGTCCGGCGCGGCCTTCCTCCCGCTCGACCTGCGCCTCCCGGCCGAGCGGCTCGCCTTCATGCTCGCCGACGCCGAGGCCGTCTGTGTGCTCACCACCGAGGCGGTCGCCGACCTGCTGCCCGCCCCCGGCGCCGGGGCCAAGGCCGTGGGCACGCCGCGCGTCGTGCTCGACGACCCGGCCACCCAGGCCGCCATCGCCGACGCCGATCCGCCGGGCGAGCTAGGCCTGCGTGGCGACCATGCGGCCTACCTGTTGTTCACCTCCGGGTCCACCGGCCTGCCCAAGGGTGTCGTCGGCACCCAGCGCGCCATGGCGAACCGGCTCGCCTGGCAGCCCCGGCGGTATCCCGTCGACGAACCGGACGTGCGCCTCGCGCAGGGCGCGCTGAGCTTTCTCGACGGCCCGCTGGAGCTGCTCGCCGCCGTCGCGGCGGGCGCCGAGCTGCTGCTCGCCGACGACGAGCAGGCCCGGGACCTGTCCGCGCTGGCTGGGCTCCTGCGGGCACACCCGGTCGGCCAGGTGACGATGGTGGCCAGCGCCGTCAGCGCGCTCGTCGACACGGCTCCCGACGCGGTCGGCTCGGTGCGCCGCTGGGTCTGCAGCGGCGAGCCGCTGCTGGACCCGCTGCTGGACCGGCTCGCCGCGGCGGCGCCCGAGAGCCACCTGGTGAACTCGTACGGGACGACCGAGACGGCCGGGGCGATCGTGCGCGCGACCGTCATGCCCGGCCGGCTCGCCGCCGGGCGGCCGGTCCCCGGCACGCGGATCGTGGTCCTCGACGACCTCCTGTGCCCTGTGCCGCCGGGCACGGTGGGGGAGGTCTGCGTGTCCGGCGCGCAGCTCGCCCGCGGCTACTGGCGGCGCCCCGGCCTGACCGCCAGCCGGTTCGTCGCGGACCCGTTCGCCACCGAGCCGGGCGGACGGCTCTACCGCACCGGCGACCGCGGCTGGTGGGACGCGGAAGGGCGGCTGCGCTTCGCCGGCAGGGTGGACCACCAGGTCAAGATCCGCGGCTTCCGGATCGAGCTCGGCGAGGTGGAGGCGGCGCTGCGGGCCGCGCCCGGCGTCGGTGCCGCCGCCGCGCGCCTGCACCCGCTGCACGGCGCCGACGCCATCGTGGGCTACGTCGTCCGCGCCGCCACCAGCGCCACCGCGGCGTCACCGGCGGACGCGGCGAATGCCGTCGACTCGTGGACCGTCGACACCTCGGCCGTCGACACGCCCGGCGGGGCTCCACCGGCCGGCGGCGCGGATGACCGGGCCTTCGCGGACCTGGTCCGGGCACACGTCGCCGAACGGCTGCCGAGCTACGCGGTGCCCGCCGCGGTGGTCGTCCTGGCGGAGCTGCCGCTGACCAGGTCCGGGAAGATCAACCGACCGGACCTGCCCGCGCCGGACCTGGCGGCGACGGCGGTCGCCGACGAGCTCATGACCGACACCGAACGCGCCCTGGCCGCGATCCTCGCCGAGGTGCTGGACGTGCCGCGGGTCGGCCGCTCGGACCGGTTCTTCGCCCTCGGCGGCGACAGCATCGTCTCGATCCAGGTGTCCGCGAAGGCGCGGGAGGCCGGCCTGCCCCTGGAGCCCAGGCTGCTGTTCGAGCACGAGACGGTCGAGGCTGTCGCCGCCGCGATCGACGCGGCCCGCGCCGACAGCACGGCGCCCGGTGACGGCGAGCCGGGCGGCCCGGACAGCGACGGGCTGGACGACTGGCTCGCGCCCGAGACCGACCCGATGAGCGCGTCCGGGCTGGACGCGACCGATCTCGCCGCGCTCGAGCGCGCCTGGAGGGCCCGATGAGCACCGCCGAGGCGAGCACGACCGACGCGAGCACGACTGACGCGTCGCGCCGCCGGATCGTCGACGTCCTCACGCTGACCCCGCTGCAGACCGGGCTGTACGCGCTCGCGCAGGCCCGCGAGCCGGGCGCCGTCGACCCGTACACGATCCAGTTCGTCGCCGACATCGACGGGCCTCTCGACGTCGACCGGCTGCGGCGCGCCACGGTGGCGCTGCTGGACCGGCACCCGAACCTGCGGGTGTCGTTCTGGGACCGCGACCTGCCGCACCCGGTGCAGATCGTGCCGGACGGCGCCGCGCCTGCCTGGCGGGAGGTGACCTGCGCGCGCACCGAGCTCGACGCGCTCGCCGACCGGGAGCGCCGCGTCCCGTTCGACCTCGCCGCCGGCCCCGCGATGCGCTTCGCCCTCGCCACGACCGAGCCGGGCCATCACCGGCTGATCGGGACGGTGCACCACATCGTCGTCGACGGCTGGTCGGTGCCGACCATGCTGCGCGACCTGGTCGCCGGCTACCTCGGTGACGGCCGGACCGACCACCTGCCGGCGGTCCGGCCGTACCGCGACTACGTGGCCTGGCTCGGGCGCCAGGACCCGGGCTTGGCCCGGTCCGCCTGGCGTGACTACCTCGGCGGGCTGGCCGAGCCGTCGATCCTCGCCCCCGGCCGCCGCGGCACGGCCGCCGCGCTGCCGGTGTCGGTCGAGGTCGGCATGGACGCCGCCGACACCGCGCGGCTGGTGGGCTGGGCGCGTGAGAGCGGGCTCACCGTCAACACGCTCGCCCAGTTCGCCTGGGCGGTGCTGCTCGGCCGGCTCACCGACCGCCGCGACGTGGTGTTCGGGGCGACCGTCGCCGGCCGGCCCGAACAGCTCACCGGCGTCGAGGACATGGTTGGCCTGTTCATCAACACCGTGCCGGTCCGGGCGCGGCTCGACACCGCCCACACCGTCCGGCAGGGCTGCGTCGACCTGCAGCGCCGGGTGGTCGGCATGCGGGCGCACGGCGGCGTCGGCCTCGCCGCGCTGCAACGCCTGTCCGGCCATCCCGAGCTGTTCGACACCCTGATGGTGTTCCAGAACGCCCCGCGCGGGTCGATGGCGGACGTCGTGCGCGCACCGGACGGGGTGGTGTTCACGCCGCTGCGGCTGGACAGCCTCACCCACTACCCGCTCACGCTGGTGCCCTACCTCGCCGACGGCGAGCTGCGCGTCGTGCTGGAGCACCGCGCCGACCTCCTGCCCACCATCGACCCGGGCCAGCTCGGCGAGCGGCTGCTCCAGGTCCTGCGTTCACTGCCCGGCCACGCCGACGCCGACCCGGACACGCTCGACATCCTGCTGCCCGGCGAACGCACCATCCTGCTCACTCCGGCGAAGCCGTCTCGCGGCCCGGACGCCGATGCCGAGTCTGATGAGGGCGGTGCACAGCGCACTCCTACCGGCCCGCCCGCGCCCGCCGAGGCGGGCAGGACGGCCGGCTCGGCGGACGCGGGGCGCGACGAGCCGGCGACCGTCGGCGACCTGTTCTGGCGGCACGTCCAGGACACGCCAGCGGCGCTGGCCATGACCTGGTCCACCGGGCCCGCGGCGCACGCGGACCCGAGCGGGGGCGCCGAACCCGGCCGGCTGGGCTATGGCGAGCTCGGCGCGGCCGCCGCGCGGCTCGCGTACGAGCTGGGCGCGCGCGGCGTCGGCCAGGAGGACGCGGTCGTCATCGCGCTGCCGCGCGGCCCGCGCTTCGTCGTGGCGCTGCTGGCGGTGGCGCTGGCCGGCGGCACGTCGGTCCCCGTCGAGTGGCCGGTGCCCGCGGCGCGCCTGGCCACGCTGGTCGACCGGACCTCGGCGGTGCTCGCGATCGCCGCCGCGGACGCGCTGCCGGGCCGCGCCGTGCCCGTCCTGAACCTGGACGGCCCGGGGACGGCCGCGTCGGTGGCCGGCCGGCCCGCCGAGCGGCCGGCCGTGCGGGTGCTGCCCGACCAGGCGCTCTACACGATCTTCACGTCCGGCTCGACGGGCGAGCCCCGGGGCGTGGTGGGCACGCACCGGGGGATCGCCGCCCTGCTCGCCGACCACCGCGCCCGCGTGTACGAGCCGGCGGCCCGCCGCCTCGGCCGGCCGCTGCGGGTCGGCCATGCCTGGTCGATGAGCTTCGACGCGTCCTGGCAGCCGACGCTGGCGCTGCTGGCCGGGCACGCCCTGCACGTGTTCGACGCGGAGGAACAGCGCGACCCGGCCAGGCTCGTGGACGGCGTCAGGCGGTTCGGCCTCGACATGATCGAGACGTCGCCGTCGATGTTCGGCCATCTCGCGCAGGCCGGCCTGCTGGAAGCCACGCCGGATGGGGAGCGCTGCCCCCTCGCGGTGCTGGGACTCGGCGGCGACGCGGTCGGGCCCGACGTGTGGGACCGGCTGCGCGCGCTGCCGACCACGGCCGTCCACAACTTCTACGGGCCGACCGAGACGACGGTCGACGCGGCGTCGGCCGCGCTCGCCGACACCGCCGAGCCGAGCATCGGCCACCCGGTGGCCGGCATGCGCTCCTACGTCCTCGACTCCCGGCTGCGGCTGGCCCCCTCGGGTGTGGTCGGCGAGCTCTACCTGGGCGGCGACCAGCTGACCAGGGGCTACCTGGGCCGGCCCGGGCACACCGCCGGGCGCTTCGTCGCGGACCCCTTCCAGCCCGGGGAACGGATGTACCGCACGGGCGACGTCGTGCGCCGCGCGGCGGCGGGCACGCTGGAGTACCTGGGCCGCGACGACGACCAGGTCAAGATCCGGGGCTACCGGGTCGAGCCGGCGGAGATCGAGGCGGCGGTGCGCGCGGTGCCCGGCGTGTCGACGGCCGTCGTCCGGGCGGTGGCGCGAGGCGCCGGCCAGGCCCTCGTCGCCTTCGTCGTCCCGGCCGGCGGCGTCGCCGCCCCGGCCTCGCCGTCGCCGGCCACCCTGCGCGCCCAGCTGGCGGACCGGCTGCCCGCGCACCTGGTGCCCGCGCGGTTCGTGCTCGTCGACACGCTGCCGATGACCGCCAACGGCAAGGTGGACGCCCGCGCCCTCGAGGCGCTCGCCGCCGGCGGTCCGGGCGGCGTGGGCGTGGGTGCGGCCGAGGCGGCCGAGGCGCAGCCGGCCACCGCGACCGAACGCGCGCTGTGGGCGGTCGCGACCGAGCTGCTCGGCGCGGCTCCCGCCGGCGTCGACGCGGACCTCGCGGACCTGGGGCTCGACAGCATCTCGATGATCGCGCTGGTGAGCAGGGCGCGGGCCGTCGGTGTCGTGCTCACGCCGCGGCTGGTGGCGGTCAGCCGCGGCATCCGCGACCTGGCCGAGGCCGCCGACGCGCTGGCGGCTCGGACCGCGGCCGGCGGGGCGAACGGACCGGCGGGGCTCGCGGACGAGGGGCTGGGCGCGGTGCCGCCGCTGCCGATCGCGACGTGGCTGCTGGAGCTTCGCTCCTTCCGCCGCTTCACGCAGACGCAGTTGCTGGCGGTGCCGCCCGGCACCGGGACAGCGGGCGTCGAGGCGGCACTGCAGATGCTGCTCGATCGCCACCCGATGCTGCGCGCCGCGCTGGCGCCGGCAGGGGACGCGCTGGAGACCCATCCGGTCGGGGCGGTCAAGGCGGCCGACGTGCTGCGGGTCGTGCCCGGCGACGCGGCGTCCGCGCTCGGCGCCGAGGCCCGGGCCACCATCGACCGGGTCGACCCCGGCCGTGGGCGGATGCTGGCCGCGCTGTACCTGCCGGACGCCGACCTGCTCCAGCTGTCCGTGCACCATCTCGCCGTCGACGCGGTGTCCTGGGCGATCATGCTCCGGGCGCTGGCCCGACCGAGCGAGGCGACCGGTGAGCTGACCAGCTACCGGCGCTTCGGCGAGCTGGCGCGCCGGCGCGCGCAAACCGACGAGGTCGCGGGCCAGGTGCCCTACTGGGCCGCGGAGCTTGCCGGGGCGGACCGGCCGCTGGGCTCGCGGCGCACCGACCCGGCACGCGACCGGGCCGCCGACCTGACGGTCGCGACGTTCGCGGCCTCACCGGAGGCGACCGCGGCCCTGGTCGGCGCGGTGAGCCGCGAGGTCGGCCTGCGCGAGCTGCTGCTCGCCGCGCTGGGCTGGGCGGTCCGCCACTGGCGCGCCGCGCTGCCCGACGTGGTCGTCGACCTGGAGTCCCACGGTCGGTTCGACCATCTCGTCGCGGCGGCCGGCGACGAGGCGGCGGGAGCCGACCGCCCCCCGGCGAACGATGCCAACGATGTCGACACGTCGGCGACGGTGGGCTGGTTCACCAGCGTCTTCCCGTTCCGGGTGCCCACGGCGCCCGAGGCCGATGGCACGCCCGAGCCCGACGGCGGGGGCGCGCATGACGGCATGGCCGAGGCCGACGGCGCGGGCACGCCCGACGGCGCGGCCGAGGCCGACGGCGCGCGGGGGAGTGGGGGAGCCGAGGAGCCGGCGGCCGACGAGGGCGCGGCCCTGTGGCGGGCCGCGGCGGCGACCGCGCGGCGCCTCGCGGCGGTGCCGAACCAGGGATTCGACTTCGGGCTCGCCCAGAGCGTCCGCGACGATCCGCGGCTGCGCGCGGCGGCGGTTTCCCCGATCGAGTTCAACTACCTCGGCCGGTTTGACCAGCGACCGGACGCCGCCGGCGGCTGGGCGGCCGTCACCGACCGCACGCTGCACGACCTGCTGCCGGCCGACCCCGAGCCGGACCTGCCGCTGCGCTACGACCTGGAGGTCATCTGCGCCGTCGGCTCGGTCGAAGGCCCCGGCTCGCCCGCGGCGCTCGTGACGACGCTGCGCGCGAACGGCAACGTCTTGGCCGCGGCCGACCTCGACGTCCTCGGCGGCCACCTGCTCGACGCGGTCGCGCTGTTGGCTGGGTCCGCGCGGCGCCGGTAGCCGCGAGTCTGGCACACCTGCCTGACCTCCTCGGATGAGGAATCAGGCAGACCGCGCGGATCTCGAACCTCCTGTCCCTGTACCTGCCGACAAATACGTCCGGGCTGGTCAGGCTGCATGTTCGTACTCGTGCAGGATGCCGCCGAGGCGGTCACGTCGGCGGATGTCGAGATGAGTGAGCCGGTCCGGGTCGTTGATCGGTTCGGGTAGCTGCACGGCCAGCCGGTCGGAGCCCACCGAGCGATCGGGCTGCTTGTCGTCGGGCAGGGTTCGTCGGGCAGGGTATCGACACCGCCGCCGCCCGCCAACGGCTCTACGACTGGCCGCTGTCCGCGTTGTCGGTATCTGTGACGTCGATCGGGACCGGGCCATCTTCAGTGTCGCGCCAGGCGGCGCGGATACCCTTCACTGATTTGATCAGGTCGGTGAGTTGGCCGATGAGGAGGTTGGTGGCGCCGACGACGCCTCCGGCGGCGGTGAGGGTGAGTGTGATCGACTGGAGCACGTCGACTGTCGAGCGCTCGACGTCGTCGATCTCGACGCTGGCTGCGCCGGCGCCGGGTAGCTCGGCGGCGGCCGCGCGAAGCTGGTCGGCGATGAGGTCGGCGTCGCCTTCAGCCTGGAGGTAGATGGTCAGCGTCTCGGGCTCGCTCACGCGCCAAGTGTGGCAGGCAGACGGCCCGGTTGTCGCGGGCCCGAGCTCACCAGCCGAGGTAACGGAAGCTGGCCCAGAAGTACGGGTCACGCCAGGCGGTTACGGCCGTCCCATCGGCGTCCTCACCAGTCTCGGCGAGACGCAGCTGCGCGGTGCGCAGCGCCTCGGCCGGTGTCCGGCCCTCGCGGCGCCAGGCGCGGTAGAAGTGGGTCATCAGCGCGCCGGTGGCCTGGTCGGGGACCTGCCAGGAGGAGGCGACGACGGCGCCGCAGCCGGCCGTGAGGAATCCGGCGGCGAGGCTGAGCTCCTCGTTGGGTAGTTCGGGGTCAGGGACCGCGGTTTGGCAGGCGGACAGCACGGCGAGAGTGAGGTGACCGATGGTCGCGCGTGCGAGGTCTCCCAGGGTCAGCCGCTCCTCGCCAGCGAGCAGAAGTCCGGAGTTCAGCGGGTCATTGGCATCCGCGACGCCATGACAGGAGGCGTGCAGCCAGCCGGCGGTCTGGGCAGCCCGGACCACGTCGGCGCGTGACCGTTCCCCGGCCCGAAGAAGGACGGCCCGAGGGAACCACTGCGCGACCAAGGCCATCTCGCGCTCGGCCGCGGCGATCGCGGCGCCGCTGGGTGGCGGCACGCCGAGGAACACCTGGTCGTGGGGGTCAGCGTCCTGGAGGGTGCGGCGAGAGTGCGCCAGCGACCGCGCCGAGGGAACGTAGCGGATGTCGGACTCGTGCACCGCCGCGGGAGCGGACCCATCCGCGCGCTGGGCCGCGTGGATGGGGAGGTTGGCGAGATAGCCGTGGGCGACGACGTGGCACGTTCGGCGCTCAATATGGGGCCGCAGGGGCACGTAGACGGCGTCCCACAGCCAGTTGCTGACAGCGGTCACCGCATGCCGACGGGCTCCCGCCGGGAGCGTGGCGGTGCGGATGACTTTGTGGAAACGCCGCACGGACGCCGGGATCTCGTCGGTCCGGCAGAGCGGCAGGTGCTGATGGAACCACCCGCTGTCCGGGTCGTGCCCGACCATCCAGCCGCCGGTGGGCCCGGGCAGGAGGTAGATGAGCGGCTCGCCGCCGGCTGACTCGGCGACCTCGTCGGGTTCGAGCCAGCCGCGGAAGCGCTCGAACCCCACCACTCGGCGCAGCTGGTCGGTCAGCTGCGCCAGCCGGGTGGCGGCGATGTCGCGGCCGCGCACGCCGATACGCTCGGACCTGGTTGCGTTCAACGCTTCTCGCAGCTCCGAGGCGAGGCCCCCCATTCCGGCGGCGATGACCTCGCGAAGCTCGGTGTACTCGTCGGCGAACCGCTCGCGGAGGATCAACGCCCGCCCGCGTTCGAGTCGGTAGCCCGTGGCTCCCGGTGTGTCATCGGCGAACAGCCGATCTGTGACCAGCGGTGCGAGGGCGGCAATCTCGCGCAGCCAGGTACGACGTTCCGCCGGACCCGACTCGGCCTCGGCCGTCTGGAGGGCGGTGTCGTAGACGTACCGTGCCTGGACGACACCTTCCGGCCGACCGGCGTTCCCGCACCAGGCGGCGTACTCCCTCGCCAGCAGCCAGCCGTGCCAGTTCCGCCCGCCTAGCAGGATGAGCGCGTCGTGCCACTCTTCGACGTCCTCGATGCCGACGGGAATCTTGGTGCCGAGCGCGATGCGCGCGGCTCGCGCCATCGCGCAGCCAGCCGGTACCGATGATCGCTGCTTCTCCAATGCCTGCGTTGCCCAGTTGAAGGCGATGTTCAGGTCGGTCTGCAGGCCGGTGAGCGCGTAGATGTCCAGTTGGCAGCGCGCCAGGTCGGCACCCCAGGCGGCCTCTAGCCATGGCAGGACGGGGGTTTGCGGCAGCGGCGCCTGGAGCACCTGTTGCAGCAGCCGCACCGCACCGCGCAAGGTGCCTTCCGGGTCGGCGCAGGCAGCCGCCTGCAGCCGGAGGCACCGGGCCAGCCAGCCGGCGGCGACCGCGTTGTCGGCACCGGCCGCGTCCAGGGCCTCGGTCGCCGCCGCCAGGTCCCCGTCCGTTTCAAAAGTCTCTGTACGGTAGGCCGCGAGGCGCGCTTGTACGACAGCGCACCGCATGCCCACAACCGGGTCGTTCTCGCCCTGGAGGGTTTGGAGGTCGGCCGCGGTTCGCAGCGCGGTCGCGGCCTGTCTCAGGTCGGTGACCCGCATCCGGAACTCGAACAGCTCCAGGTTGGCCTCGGCCATCCACAGATAGGCGCTGATCAGATCGGGACTCGGCGGGGCGAGGCGCTCGCCTCGTAACAATGGCGTGGTGACGACTCCGTCGCCGACGTAGAGCAGACGGTCCAGGTGCCCCACCTCATCCGACATGGTCGTCGCGTCCATGAGGATGCTGGCGCCCTCCTCGAACGCGGCGGTGCGCTCCGGCCACGGGACGTCCTGCTCGTCTGCGACGCCCATGAGCGCCTCCGCGTGCAGTACCAGCCCTTCGACGTTCACAGGACGTACCCCTCGACGAATACGTCCTGGCGCCCTGCGAGGACCTCCTCGGCGAGGCCCGGATCCCGATCGGCCTCGGCTGCCACCTGCGCCATGGCGAGACTCCGGCGCAGGTGGATGACCTCGAGCGCATCCCGCTCACGTGCCGCGATCAGGTGCGCGGCCCGAAACCGTAGCCGAACCCGCTCGAGCCGTGACCGCGATAGCGGCAGCGTCCCGTCCCGCAGCATCTGCCGCTGCCCTTCGACGTCGTGCTCATCGAGGAACTGCCTCGCCCACCAGACGTCGCGCTCGGCGTCGTCCCACGCGATGCCGGCCGGTGCGACAACCTGGGACGAATGTGGACCGCCGGCCTGTTCCAGCGCGATGCTCACACTCAGCCAGTGATCCCACGCGAGCACATCGCCGATGTCGATCGCCCCGTCGATCCGTCGGCGCAGCTCTGCCTGAAGGTCCTCGTCCGTCACCACGCGCACTGCGTCGGCCAGCTCCGTGGGGCCGAGCGACTCGATGCGGTCGAGAACGTCACGTATCAGCGCCCGCTCGGCTCCGTATTCCCGGCACCGCCGCAGCGCGCTTCGCCCTCGCTCCAGTCTCTCGGCGCGACGCCCGTCGCCCTGCCGGCGGGCCACGGTCAGCAGGGCATCAATCGCCTCGTCGACGCCGCTGTCAAACAGCCACGGGTTGGCGACCACGAGGTCGTGCGCCTCGCGCGGAGATGAGTCCGCGAGCCGTACGACCACCACGGCGATGTCCCGCTCAACCATGACCCGATTCTCGCACCATCGGTCGCCGCGCATCGTCTGTCGACATGATCGCGATCGTGGTCGCAGCCCTGGAAGCAGGGACCGGTAGGACACCTCGAGACACCAATCGATCATGCTGATGGGTAGCCCAGACCGCTGCGCCGGCCGGCTGCGGCAGTCCCATCAACCTCACACCGAAGATCAAAACAGCGCGTTAATAATCTGCGAGCCCCCCGGGTGGGCGTGATCTTGCGTTCGAGGTGGGGTCGCTGGGGTGGCTGTTGTGGCGGTCGGTGGCTGGCTGGTAGGGGCTGGGTCTGCTGTTGGCGACAGCGGCGGAGATCAGCACCACTGCGTCACGGATAGCATCCGCTGTGTTCTCGGGCTGGGCGGGGAGTGGAATGGGCGTTCGTCACCGGCCTGCCTCCGTCTGATCTGGGAGAACGAGCTCACTGGTGAGAGTGGCCGGCGGTGGGGTAATGGTTCGAGTTCTGAACCCGCGCTGGCGTCGCCGCTCCTGAGCCTTGCGGCGGGGCGGGGTCGGGGACGAAATTCAGTGGCGCCGTGCCTCGAGCTGTGGACAGAGTGTGGCCACGCGGGAGCGTGTTTGGGGGAACGCCTGGCTATCTGTCCGGTGCCGGACCGGGCCTCAGCGCCGCGGGCGGCCGAGGCCTGTCGCCCAGGCGGCGAGACTTTCGGCTGGTACGGATTCCTGGGCGACGCGTCCCGATGTGTCCCGGACCGTGCTGAGGCGGGCCCAGAGCGCGGGCCCCAGCCAGTCTCGCCCCAGGTCGGGGGGCCACGGAACTCCACCGGAGTTCTGCACCGGGCGGTCCGCCATAGCTGCCCACAGGCTCTCGGCCGGGCGGACGAGTATTTCGTGGGCAGCGCCCGCGGCGGCCGCGTCGGCGGCCGTGGTGACGCCCGCGGGGTCGAGGTCGCCCCAGTACCAGACGGTCCCCTGCACCGGGCCGCGGCCGGCGACGTCGACCGTGAGCGCGGCGACCTGCGAGGGGAATGTTTTCCCGGATCCCCAGGCCACCGCGCCGACGGGGTGTCTGTCGGCGGCGGAGAGGACGTCGACCGCGGTCCAGTAGGTGTCGCTGTTCTCGACGACCAGCAGGTCCGTGCCTGGTCCGACCGCGGCGGCAGGCAGCGGCGCCGGTACACGTCGGCAGCGCAGGAGGCCGAGGCTGAGTCGTCCTGGTCCGAACAGTTCTGTCCGGGCGAGGGCTTCGAGCCGTTTCTCGTCGCCGAACAGCTCGACCGACCGGTAGCGCAGGAGCACTTGTTGCGGCGGCTCGCCCGAGGCCTCGGCGCGGACGAGCCAGTCGTTGACAGCAGTGAGGTCACGGAACTGGGCGTCGGAGAGCGCCGGCAGCGAGGCGGCCCAGCCCATCCGGGCGCACCACGGGAAACGGGTCCAGGGCCGCTGGCCGGGGGCTTTCCGCGCGCCCGGAACGGTGATTGATTTAGGCAGCGCCGGCCTGGTAGTGGTGTCCCAGGCGTGCAGGGGCAGGGTGACGACGCCGGCCTCTTCCAGCGCTTTCAACGCGACGAACAGTCCCTCAACCTGGCCGACGTTCCCGACCAGGCGTGGGGCGGCCATCGCCCAGAGCGGCCACAACGCTTCCAGCGGTACCCGCACCTGGTCGCGTTCGACCAGTGCCGAGCGCAGCGCGTCGACTTCGGTCTGTCGGACGAGCATCGGCTCACCCGCCGATCCGGTAGGCGCTCGCGTCGACCCAGTTCCGTTGCGCGTCGACGTCGCGTCCCGAGGTGAGGGCGGTGGCGATGTCGATGCCGTCGACGACGGTGGCGCGCAGGCGCAGGAACGACAGGTTGCGTCGCAGGTCACCGTCGTTGCGCAGCTTGACGATCACCGATCCTGGGCCGGTGAACGCGGCGTCGACGCCGGCGTCGTTGAGCCCGGTCGCGCAGACCAGTTGTAGGCCGGTGTGCGCGGCGAGGCGGTGCTGCATCGCGATCAATGCCTCGGCGGACGCGGCGCCGAACGGGTTGTCGAGGATCAGCGTTCCGGGCGGTCGGGCGCCGCCGGGGCGGTGGGCGGAGCGGACGCCGGACAAAGCGCAGTAGACCAGCACTGCGAGGGTGAGGACCTGGCCGCCGGAGAACTCGTGGGGGATGCGGTCCGGCGGGCAGTACAGCACTTTCCCGTCGATGCGCGGCTTGAGGATTTCCACGGTCCACGGGCCGGCCTTGGGACGGTCGATGACGGTGTCACGGACCGCGTCGGCGAGCCATCGGGCGCGTACCTCGGACGATGAGGCGCGTTTCGGGTTCGTGGCGAGCTCAACGGCCCAGGCATCGACCCGCTGGGAGAGCTTCGCGACCGCGGCGTCGGCCGGCGCCTCGTCAAAAAGGATCTTCACCGCGGGCCGTAGGGACAGCTCGCCGAGACCGTCGGGGAGTCGCGATGAGCGTGATACCTCCCGCAGGAGGCGCCGCTGGTCGCGGCACAGCGACACCAGCCCGTCCCGGATCACGGTCCGGTGCGTGTCGAGGGAGTCGAGGTCGCCGCGCGCCGACCGGGTCATGATGTCGATCTTCCGAGTGAGGGCCGTGGCCTCGGTGACCAGCTCGCCGTCGCGCAGCGAGCGCAGGCGGATGGCGACGGGGGCGTCGAGGTCGCGCCAGCGTGGGTCGGCGACCGCGGCGCGGGTGTCTGCGACCGCGTCGCGCAGCGCGTCGCGGGCCTGCCGCTCCGCCTTCTCCGCTGAGTTCAGGGTCGCGATCAGGTCACGCATGCGGGTGCGGGCGGCGTCCTTCGTCGCGTCGAAGAGCGCGACGGTCGGCGGTTTGTCGGCGGTCCACATCGCCGAGGTGTCGGCCAGGGCGGACACGTCCGCGGCGACGAGGTCGTGGAGCTCGCGGGCGTCGGTCTCGGCCCGCTCGGCGGCCTCCCGCGCGGCCAGCAGCTCGGCGTTGCGGATCTCCAGGCGTTCCAGGATCGCGAAGATATTCGCCGGGTCCGCGGGCCGCCATTCCGGGACGTTGGCCAGGTCGACGTGGTTGGGCCGGTCCGCGGGCCGTGCCGACCGCTCCGTCGCGGCGGCTGCGCGCTGGTCGCTCTCGGCGCGCAGCTGGTCGGACTCGGCGGTGCTGGCGTCCCGCCGTGCCTGCCGCTGGGCGGCGGTCCGCAACTCGGCGGACGAGGCCTCGATCGTCCCGGCGAGGACCTCGGCACGCTCGATGGCCGCGGGGGTGTGCCGAGGCAGACGAGCTTGCAGCTCGCCCAGGTGCCGGCCGGCGCGCTCGAGGACTCCGGCCTCCACCAGGCCCCGCTCGGCGTCGTGGAGCTCGTCACGCAGGGCGGTCCAGCCGCGCCGGACGACCTCGAGGCTGCCGCCTGGGTCGGGGGCTGCCACGTCGACGCCGAGCTCGGCCCGTTCCCGCAGCCATGGGTCGCGGCTTGCCCGGGTCCGCGCGGCCAGCTCCGTCGCCGCCTTGGACCGGGTGCGCGCCGACCGTTCGGCCTCCTGGGCGTCGTCGGCGTCCCGTAGGGCACGCTGGCGGTCCCGTTCGGCCGCGGGCCGCCGTTCGGCTGCCTGGTCGGCCTGCGTGCAGACCGTCATGAGCCGCTGTGCGGCCTGCTCGTTCGCGTGGGCCGTGACGCCACGGGCCCGGGCGTCGTCGCGCTGCTGGCGCGCGTCGGCGGCCTGTGCGAGATGTCCGTCCCGGTCGGCACGCAGTGTCTCCTGCTGGCCCTCGGCGGCGTTGACCTCGTCGGCCGCGGTGCGGGAACGCCGCGCCAGCTCGTCGCGGTCCGCTCCGGGCCAGCGGGCGACGAACTGCTGGCCAGCCGCCGCAGCACGCCGGTGGTCGCTCGCCGCCGCGCGGGCCATGCCCGCCGCCGCCGCGGCCGCGGAGCGGACGGTCTCCAGCTCGTCGCGCCGGGTCCGGGCCCAGGCCCGGTCCCAGGTCGCGCGATGGGGGAGGACGACGTGTCGACGCGACTCGTCAGGTGTCAGCGCGGCCTCCGCCGCGGCGGACTGTGGCACTGTGACGACGGTGACCGGCGTCCGCGTGACTAGCTCGGAGGTGGCCAGTGACGACGCGGCGGCGTCGAACCGGGCCGCGTCGAGGACGACCACGCCGCCGGCGAGCTCTGCGTTGGCCGCGATGAAGGCCGGGCGGGCGTCGGCGTCGACGACGTTGTGCTCGATCCACTCCAGGCCGGTGACCGCGCCGACATGCGCGTCGACCAGTGCGGCCAGGACCGCGAGGGCATCTGCCCCGGCGGGCGCGGTGCCTGTTCCGTCCAGGTGGGTGAGCTCGGCGGACGCCTCGGCGGCCAGCCGTTCCTGTTCGGCGGCGCGCAGGTCGGCACTGCGGGCGGCGGCGTCCGCCGCGGCCGCTGCCCGCGCCACCTCGTCGGTGCCACGCAGGCCCTCGTCGACGAGTACCCGCAGCGTCTCGTGAGCGGCGAGGCCGGCGACGTCGTCGTCGAAGTCCCGCAGCGTCCGCTCGGCGTCGGCGGCCTCGGCGCGCAGGCCCCCGAGCCGGCGGTCGAGCGCGTCGAGGGCCGTGACCGCGGCCTGGTGGGCCTTCTCCGCGTCGTCGGCTGCTTTGTCCCAGGCCGTCGCCTGCTCCTCGGCGGACGTGACGGCGTCCGCCCACCGGCGCTGGCACAGCTGCGGGCGCTCCCCGTCGTGCAGCCAGCCGGCCGTGACCGCGGCGCTGGTCGCGGTCTGGGCCGCCGCCCGCTCCTCGTCGATCGTGGCCAGCTGGCGCTTCGCGTCGTCCGCGCGGCGCCCGGCGTCGGTGCGTCGTGTCACCGCCTGCTCGGCGGCGTCGTCGGCGGCCTTGGCCTCGGTGTCGGCGGTCCGTGCGCTGCTCAGCGCCTCGTCCGCGAGCGCCTGCAGGCGACCGGCCAGCGCGGCCTTCGCGTCCCGCGCGCCGGCCCGCAGCGGCTCCAGACCGGCGTCGGCCGCGTCGTATGCGGCCTGGGCCGCGTCGCGGGCGGTCCGTGCCTGGGCGATGTCGAGCACGAGGTCGACGGCCTCCCAGGCGTCGGCCTGCGCCGCCGCGGCGCGGGCCACGGCCGTCGTGCGCTCGACGGTCTCGCCCGCGCTGGCGAGGCGCGCCCTGGCGTCCTCCAGGAGTAGCTGCAGGCGGATGTCACTGATCTGGCCGTATTCGCGGCGGGCGGATTGGAGCGCCACGACCGCGGCCTGCGCCGACCTCTCCAGTTCCGTGAGCGAGCGTCGGTCGCGGTCGACCCGGTTGTCGAGCGCCGCCGCGTGCTCCCCGCCCGCGAGCCGTGCCCGTACCGTGTGGCCACCGGCCTCCTCCGCGGCGCCCGCACGTGCTCCGACGATCTCGACCCGCGGCCCGATCCGCGCGCCGAACTCGGCCAGTGCCTCCAGACCTGGCCGCTGGACGGCGAGGGCGGCATACGGCGCGAGAGTGCTGGTGAAGTCGGCTAGCTCGCGGTCGTCGTTGAGCGCGGCGACGAAGAACCGGATGACGTTGTCCGGCGAGTCGAACGTGGCGAGCAGCTTCTCGGCGCCGGCCTCTGAGTCGTTCATCCGCATCTGGTAACCGAACAGCACCGGGTCGATGCTGGTGAGCCGTTCCAGCGTCTCGGTCCATTCCTGCTGGGTCTGCGTCATCGCCCACTGGGCGCGCGGCCGCGCCGACAGGGCGCTGGAGACCTGCCCGACGAAGGCCTCGAACGTCGTCCGCCGGCCATCGGTGACAAAGGGCAGGTCGTCGACGCCGTAGTCGCCGGGCCCTGTGCGGAACAGGTACCAGGCGCGGCGCATCTGCGTCGTCGACCGCTGTTTGTGGCCGGGCTGACGACGGCCGTCGCGCCACTCCATCACCGTGCCGGTCACGGTGCGGCTACGGCTGGTCGCGTCCTCCCACTCGCAGATCACATGCGACGTGTCGCCGGTCAGCACGTAGTCGCCGAGGTTCTTGCCGCCGACCTGGGCACGGGCGGCCGGTACGACGAGGCTGGACACCAGCGTGATCAGCGTCGACTTGCCACCGGTGTTCGTCAGCGACAACAGCACCCTTGATGCCGCCCCGTCGCGGGCGGTGAAGTCCAGGTCCAGCGGATCGAACCGAGCCCCGTCCGGGCCGACACCACGCAGATGCACACGGCGCAGCCGCAGCGGCGGGGTCGGCAGCGCCGCCGGCCCGGACGGCGCCTCCGGCTCGTCCCAGGAGAACCCGGCCTGCTCACCACGGGCGGAGCTCATCGCCTAGCCCAGCCCGTCGTCGTCGCCGTCGGGGTCCGCCTGCTCCGGGCCGCTCGCCGGGTCCAGCCGGTCGGGCTCCTGCTCGGCGAACCCGTTGACCAGGGCGTACAGGTCCGAATCCACGCACAGCTCGGCGACCGCGTGCCGGAAACGGGGACGACTCATCCACGTCCCGCCGTCGGTCTCGCCACGGGCCGTCAGATAGCCCGCCTCGGTGAGCACCCGGCACACCCGGGCGACCACGCCCTGACGGTCGCTCACCGACCTGCGCCGCGCGTTCGGGCGCGCGGCCGCGAGCGCCTGCCACCGGCGCCACATCTCGACACGGTCCTCGTCGAGCTCGCCGTCCTGGCCGTTGCGTTCCGCGTGCGCCTGCGCGGCCCGGTCGAGCGTGTCGACGACCGACTGGGCCGTGAAGACGGCGACCCGGTCGGGATCGCTCAGCATCGACGGCTCTGGATAGGCGGTGCGGGCGACCGCGAGCACCACCGCGCCGACTACGGCACGGTGATGGGGCGAGGCCCGCTTCACGACGTCGCCGACGGGGAGACGCAGCGGCGACGTGGCCTCCGCCGTGACGATCACACCGTCGGCGGCGGTCACGATCACCTGGAGGCCCGCGCCGGTGAACAGGGCGTCGGCCGCCTGCGCGAAGTCGGGATCCTGCAGGTAGCGGGTGACCACCCGGTGATAGTCGTCGTGCCGGGCGGGGCTTTCCCGCGGGCGTGCGGACCAGGCGAGGAGCCGGCCGAGGTCGAGGGCGTCAGCTGCGAGGGTCATCCAGCCATCTCCGCTTCCAGGTTGTCAGGTTCCAGGTCGTCGGGATGGTCGGACGCTCCGTCCGACTGCCAGGGCAGGTCCGGCGTGGCCGCGCGCGCCGCGGCCGGCTGCGGAGCGTCGATGTCGGCGGTCACCGTCGCCGGGACGAGCAGCAGGTCAGCCGAGCGGATCTTGTTGGTGTCGAGGGCGTTCCCCGTGTCGACGGCGAGCAGGACGCGCTCCCCGTTGGCACGCCCCGCCAACCGGGTCGTCCACGCGCGATGCGCCGCGTGCACGGTCGCCGCGGCGAGCACCGACGGGTCCAGCGGCTCGCCCTCGTCGTCCTGCGCCGCGGCCGCGATCTCGTCGACGCGGGCCAGCAGCTGGGACAGCCGGATCGGTTCCTCGACCCCGTCGAGCATGGCGTCGACCGTGTCCTCGTACGACTCCCACCAGGCCCGTTCCGCGGACTCGTCGAACTGCGGCTCCTCGATCTCGTCGCCCTGCCCTGGCTCGCGCGCCGCGGCGCACAGCTCGTCGACGAGCGTCGCGAGCGACGGCCACCAGCGCGCCGCGATCCCGCCCACCGTGGCCAGCAGCCGGGGAGCTATCGCCGCTGCCTGGTCGGTGGGGCGAAGGAGGTAAGGATCGAGCAGGTCGGACCCGATGTTCGCCAGGTGCGCGGCGCCGGCCGGCCGGGCGAACCGGTCGTCGAGGGCCTCCCGAAGCCGCCCACGCGCCCCGATCAGATGGCTGTGCAGTTCATTGTGCCGATGCCGGCACTCGCGGAGGATCTCCACGAGCTGGTTCGCGGAGGCAAGCCGGGCGGTGTCGGTGACGTCACCTCGCCGGTCGGCGACCGCGTCGAGCAGCTCCGTCTCCGCGGTGAGGCGCTCGGCCACATGTCGCAGCGCCGTGTCCAGGACGACCGGCACGTCGTCGGCCCAGTCATGCGCGTCGGGGTCGATGAGCGTGTCCGCGACGATCCGGCGGACCCGTTCCTGGAGCTGGATACTCCGATACCGGGCGTGGCGGGCGATCGCGACCGCGGACTCGATCGCACCACGGCCGATGAGGGCCCGCAGCTGCGCCTCGTTGGCGATCTGAGCCGCTTCGATGTCCAGGTCGAGCGCGTCGATGAAGATATTGATGGCCTGCTCGGAGGCCCGCAGGTGCTCCCCGCCCTCCGGGCTCGCCTGCGCGTAGAGCAGCCGGAAACGCTGCGCGAGCCAGGTCGCGCCGCCGGCCGCGTGGACGAGGTAGGGAACGGTCTCGACGTCGGTCGTCACCAGGGAGACGACGACCCGTTCCGCGACGACCCGCCACTGTTCGGGTGTGCCGTCGGGCACCTGGCGCGTCGCCTGCGCCACGGCGTACTCGACGGTCTCGTCCCAGGTCCGGCCCGCCGAGATGCCCATGGCGAGCGCGACCTGGTCGATGACGGCCAGCGCGACGGTGAACAGGTCGTAGCGGGACCAGAAATCCCCGTCCAAGCTCGACTTGGTGCGCTCGATGTCCGTCAGCACCTGAATCGGCGCCAGCGTACGCCGCCGCCGGGCGATGGAGACGTCATCGGTCGGGATCGCGATGTCCCACTCGATGGGCTCACTCGGAGGTACCCACCCGTCGGCCATCGAGCCCCCATCTCGACCGCGGCGATCCCGGCGAGCCACTTCCCGCGCCGACCGCCGCCATCCGGGCACGGCCGGCGGCCGCCGGCCGTGCCTCAGCGAGGAGGCATTCCGTAGCGCGGGCTTGCCTTCTGATGCTGTCCACGCCTGTTCTCGGGCACCGGCTCACCCGCCGCGCACCGTCCAAGATTATCCGACAGGTCCGACATGGTTGGCCGCATTGACCCGAGGCCCATCTGCCGTGTCGCCGCGATGCCGCGTCCGAGTGCTAGATCATCGATCACGCGTAGGGTGGCCCGAGGAGCAGGCGCTTCTCACCCGCGACGTCGGCCGGGCGTGCTCGTTGATCTCCGTCGCGGCGTTGCTGGTAGTGTCGTCCGTGCGGGTCAGGCCGTGGGGTGGTTGTGCGCCGTGGGGCACTCTTGTGGCAGTCCGATGCCGGTCGCGTGGGAGGTTCGGCGATGAGCCTGGATGATCCCTTTGACCCGCCCCAGGACCCTGTCGAGCGGGCTGTCTACCTACGCGAGCGGGCGGCGCAGGCTCGCGTACGCGCCCAGGATCTCTTCAGGACGTTGACCAGGGAGACCTGGCAGTCGGATCCTGGGCTTCTGGTCCAGGTGAAGGCGATCCTCTCGGTGCCGCCGGAGCAGCGCCTGCGGATGCTGATGGCGGAACATGCGGTGTTTGCCAGTGCCCGGCTGGTTGTCGAGTGACGGCTGAGGAGTCGACAGCTTCGCTCCAGCTCGAACTGCCGAGGATGCTTGGCATGCTCGCCGAGCACCGTGTCCGTTACATCATTGTCGGTGGGGTGGGTGCGAGGCTGCAGGGAACGCCGTACGTCACTGGTGATCTGGACGTCGTTCCCGATCCCGATCCCGGGAACCTGGCTCGACTCGCGGCCGCGCTCAGCGGCGTCGCGACGCTGAAGAAGACCGCGAACTCGACTGAGTATGTGTCCCACCCCGAGGTGAGGCCAGAGGAGTTCTACGCGGAGTATTTCGCGATGTATAGAATTCGGTACGGTGCTATTGATGTGCTGATCGAGCTTCCGGGTGTCGGCCCCTTCGATGCGATCATGCGAAATGCTCGGCGCTATGACGTCGCCGAGTTCGGTGTTTCGATCTATGTCGCGAGCCTCGAGGACATCATCCGCTCCAAGGAGACGGCGGGTCGGTCGAAGGACTTCGCGGCACTCCCTGCCCTGTACGAGGCGGCGAACCATCTGGCGCAGCATCCCGACGACTACGCACTGAGCGTGGACGCCCTTGATATGCAGGCACCCCCAGAGGGCTTCGAGACCTGACGGTCGCGCACCTCGGGCATGCACGGTGTGAGCCCGTCGGAGACGAAGGCCAGACGACAGGGCTCCGCCTGGCGAGCCGGCTAACGCGTATCGTACCTACACCGGCCGGTTGCCAGGCGTCCGCTGGATGAACTCATTCCAGATCCTCAAACAGGAGAAGGCGCGGTTCGTGCTTTAAGGAAACAGTTCCGCCGCGATCCGTCATCTTCCGATAGGCCATGACCGCCTTGATTGGCTCACAGGGCTGCTCGTCCATGACGCCGTTAACCTGCTGCGGCCGCCGGCTGGCGGGTGTCTGGCGGCCCGCCGTCCGGCAGCCGGTGCGCTGGATCGAGCGGCGCCCGATTACCACGGATCAAGCGGGGTGGCCGCCGGGTTCGGGTCGTCGAACAATTCGGCGGGGCTCGGGACGCGGGTCGGCCGGGGGTGGGACACCGTCGTGCGGTTGAACAGGTGGCGCCAGGTCACGTTCTCCGAGACGCCACAGCCGCCCCAGGACCCGGTCGACACGACCGACGTGAACTCCATGCCGTTGCCGAAGCTGCCGGCGTTGCCCATGGTCGACTGGTTGACGAGCACGCGGCAGACCTTCGTGGCGCGGGCGAGCCGGTCGACCCTGGCCTCGGCCACCGGGCCGTCGCCGGTGTGCAGGGCGCAGCTGTGGCCGCGTCCGCTGTGCGCGAGGACGTCCTGGACGTCGCGGACGGCGCCGTCGAACGTGCGGTAGGGCGCGAGCGTGAGCACGGGTGCCAGCTTCTCGGTGAACAGCGGCCGGCCCGGCTCCACCGCCGGCATCGTGGCGACGAGTGTCGTGACCGCACGGCCGGTGGGGACGGGAATGCCGCACGCGCGCGCGATCTCGACCGCGCTCCGGCCGACCAGGAGACGATCCGGCCGGCCGTCCGGCCACAGGTGGCGCTCCAGCCGGACCGCCTCCTCGTCCGACAGCAGCAGCGCTCCGCCGGCGCGCAGCCGCTCCCGGAAGGCGCCCAGCGCCCGCGCGTCGACCAGTGCGTTGCTCTCGGAGGAGCAGGACGTCCCGTTGTTGAAGCAGGCACCCTTGTTGATCAGTTCGGCGGCGGTGTCCAGGTCGGCGTACTCGTCGACGACCGCGGTCGCGTTGCCGGGCCCGGAGGAGACGGCGGGTGTGCCGCTGGTGTAGACGCGCGTGACGGTCCCGGCCCCGCCGGTCGCCACCACGAAGTCGGCCGCGCGCATGAGTTCCCGGCTTCCGTTCCGGTCGGCGCCGACGACCAGCTGCACCAGGTCCTCCTCGGCGCCGACCTCGCGCAGCGCGTGCCGGACGGCCTCGACCATGCGAGCCAGGGGCTCGGCGGTCGCCGGATGGGGGGTGACGACGACGCTGTTGCGGGTCTTGAGCAGGGACAGCACGCCGGTCGCCAACGCCGTGCAGGGCGCGGTCGCCGGCGTGACCAGGGCGACCACCCCCAGCGGCTTGGCCCACGTCGCGGTGCGCCGTTCGTCGTCCCGCGCGATCACGCCGACCGTCCGCTGGCCGTGCAGGTCGCGCATCGTCCCCAGGACGCGCAGTCGGTGCAGTTCGACCAGGTCCTCGGTGGTCCCCATGCGGGTGCCGGCGACGACCAGCGTGCAGAGCGCCCGGACGAGGTCCTCGCGGTAGCACGCCCGTCCGACGGCGCGTACCACCTGGTCGACGCGTGCCTGATCCCAGTGGTCCGTGGACTCGCCCGCCGCCCGCGCGCGCCCCATCAGCGCGTCCAGCGCGGCTGGAGTGTGGACACCGTCGCCGAGGGGTGCCCGGTCGCGCAGGGCGACCCGGTTCGCGCCGGTCACCTGCTCGGTCACGCCAGCCACCACGGCCGCCCCAGCCCCAGCCCCGACCCCGGCCTCGGCCTCGGCCTCGGCCGGGGTCGGGGCGATTGCGGGGCCGTCGGTCTCGTGCCCGGACCTACCTGGTGGATCGACATCCCGCTCCTCGTGTTCCGTCCGCCTCGGCCCAGGTGTGGAAGGCGCGGCCCTCTTGCCTTAAGTTAGCCTTACCTTCCATATCTTCGGCATCTCACCACAGCGCGCGGCACGGAGCAATGGAGGGGACCCGACCGGCCCGCGCCTCCCGCGTGGTCGGTGACGACTGCCGGATGACCCGCACCAGCCAGTACTCACGTCAGGAAGGACGACAGATGGCGACCTGCCACCCGACGTCGCGTCAGCGGGCCGAACCGTGACCGCGGCGGTCGAGGCCGACGGGCTCGTGAAGACCTTCGGCGACATCCGGGCACTCGACGGGCTGTCCCTGCGGGTCGAGGCCGGCACGATCCTCGGGCTGCTCGGACCCAACGGGGCTGGCAAGACGACGGCCATCAACGTGCTGACCACGCTGCTGAGCCCGGACGCTGGGCGCGCCACGGTCGCCGGCTACGACGTGGTCGAACAGCCGGCACTCGTCCGGGCGGCGATCGGCGTGACCGGCCAGTTCGCGGCTCTCGACAGCGGGCTGACCGCGCGCGAGAACCTCGTGCTGTTCGGCCGGCTGATGAAGCTCGGCCGGGCCGAGGCCCGTCGGCGGGCCGCCGAGCTGCTGGAGCGGTTCACGCTGACCGAGGCGGCCGACCAGCGCACCGGCACGCTGTCCGGCGGGACGCGCCGCCGCCTCGACCTGGCCGCGTCGATCACCCGCGAGCCGGCCGTGCTGTTCCTCGACGAGCCGACGACCGGGCTCGACCCGCGCAGCCGGCTCGCCCTGTGGGAGGCCGTCCGCGAGCTGCGCGCAGGCGGGATCACCATCCTGCTCACCACCCAGTACCTCGAGGAGGCGGACGAGCTCGCCGACCGCGTCACCATCATCGACCGGGGCCGGGTGGTCGCCGAGGGTACGGCCGCGGAGCTCAAGCGGCGGGTCGGCGGCGCGGTGTGCCACATCGCCGTCGCCGACGCGGCCGACCGCCAACTGGTCTCCGAGACGCTCGGGACCCTCGGCCCGGTGAGTGCCCTACCCGACGGGGTGAGCCTGCCCGCGACCGGCCCCGAGACGCTGGTCGCCGTCGTCCGTGAGCTGGACGAGGCCCGCCACGGTGGCCTGCCCATCGCGCGGATCGACGACATCGGCCTGCGCCGCCCGACCCTGGACGACGTGTTCCTGGCGCTGACTGGGCACCCGGCCACCCCGGACGCTCAGGCCGACGGTGAGGCCGCGGCCTCCGACGAGGCCGGCCGGCCAGCGCGGCCGACCGCCGAGGTCGCCTCATGACCTCGACCATCCCGGCCGCCGTGGCGGGGACGCTGGCCGGGCCGCCGCCACCGGGCGTGGCGGGCACACGGCCCCGGCCGGCGTTCGCCACCGACGTCGCGGTGCTCGCCGAGCGGCACCTGCGCCTGATGAGCCGCCGCCCCGCGTCGATCATCAGCGCCATCGTGCTGCCGCTCGTGTTCGCGCTGCTGTTCTTCACCGTATTCAGCCGGGTGATGCGGCGCGGCGGCCTCGACTACATCGACTACCTGCTGCCCGCCGTCGTCATCCAGGCGGTGTTCTTCACCGGGATGTCGAGCGCCATCCTCGCTGCCGAGGACGCGCTGGGCGGCACGCTGCGCCGGCTGAGGACCATGTCCGTCAGCCGGCCGGCGCCCGCGCTCGGGCTGCTCGCGGCCGAGCTGACCCGCTCGCTCCTCTCGCTCGGCGTGCTGCTGGCGATCGGCGCCGCGCTCGGCTTCCGGTTCCACGGCGGGCCGTGGAAGGCGCTCGGCTTCCCGGTCGTCATGCTGGCGTTCGCCGCCGCCCTGGTCACCTGCTTCATCGCGCTGGGGCTCGCGATCCGCCGGCTGGAGGCCGTGACCACCGCGACGAACCTGATCTACTTCCCGTTCATGCTGCTGTCCAGCGCGTTCACGCCGGCCGCCGCGTTCCCGTCGTGGCTGCGTCCGGTCGTCGAGCAGCAGCCCGTGAGCCGCGTCGCCGACGCGCTGCGGGCACTGACCGCGCACGACGCGGCGCTCGCCCGGCCGCTGCTCATCGCCGGAGCCTGGCTGCTCGGGCTGGGCGTGGTCGGCGTGCTGGGAGCGAGCCGGGCACTCGGGAGGGCCGCCGCGTGAGCCAGGTCGCGCTTCCTCGTCCCGCCCCGGTGGGGGACACCCTGGCCATGGCCGGACGCGCGCTGCGGCTGATGCTGCGTGACCCGGCGACGTTCGTGCTGGCCGTCTTCTTCCCGCTGATCCTTCTCCTGCTGATAACCGTGAGCTTCGCGAAGATCGTCTATCCGGGCGCCGGGTACGACGACTACGTAGATGTCAGCCTGCCGCTGTTCGTCCTCATGGGCATCGCGTTCGCCTCCCCGTTCACCGCCGCCGCTACCGTCACCGACCTACGCGACGGCTTCGACGCGAGGATTCGCACGATGCCCGTCTCGGCGCTGGCGCCACTGGCTGGACGGGTCCTCGCGGACACCGCGCGCAGCGCCATCACGATCGCCGTGGTCGTCGTGGTGGGCGTGCCGCTCGGTTTCCGGTTCACGGCGGGGCCGTGGGCGGCGATCGGCTTTCTCCTGCTGCCGCTCGTGTTCGGGCTCGGGCTCGGCTTCCTCGGGCTGCTGGTGGCGATGCGCGCCCGGGACTCCGAGACCGTCGTCGCCGTGCTCAACCCGCTCCTGCTCGTCTGCTCGTTCCTCTCCACCGGCATGGTGCAGCGGTCCGATCTGCCGGGCTGGGTGCAGCCGATCGCCCGGGTGAACCCGTTCTCCGTGGTCATCGAGGCGATGCGGGCCCTCGCGCATGGCGGCGCCACCACCCGCCCGGTGATCGAGGCGCTGGTCTGGTCCGGGGTCCTGATCGTCGGCTGCGGGGTGCTCGCCGTCCGCGGCTACCGGACCAGGAGTGACCGCCTCGCGGCCTGAGCCGAGGGCGGTCCCTTCCCGGGCCACCGGCGCCCGGCATGATCGCGGTTTGTGTCCTCTGGGGGTCGTGTCCGCGGACCTTCCGTGACCACCAGGCGGCGCAGACGGCGATCATGTCAACGGGCTGCCGGCTTCGTGCCTATTGGTACGAAGAAGAAGGCGGTGGGGGCCCCGCGGGGGCGGCCCGGGCGGCCCCCCGCGGCGGGAGG
>NZ_JASNFO010000011.1:0-158337 GCF_032027725.1 Pseudofrankia coriaricola
TTTCTTTTGTTTATCTCTTGGGGGGGGGGGGGGCGGGGGGGGGGGGGCGCCCCCCCCCCCCGCCTCGTCGTCAGGTCAGGCGGACACCGACTTGACGGCCGTCCTGATCAGGTCGGCCACGATGGTCGGCTGGGAGAACATCACCAGGTGTGACGAGTCCACCTCGACGGTGTCGGCCCCCGCGCGCCGGTATCCGAAGCGCTCGACCTCCGGATTGATGGCGTGGTCCGAGGTGGCCACGAGGCCCCACGCCGGCCTGGTTTGCCATGCGGCGGCGGGCGCCTTCTCGCCGAACGCCGCCGCGGACAACGGCCGCTGCGACACGGCGAGCACCGCGGTGACGGCCGGGTCGACGTCATGGGCGAAGACCGCCGGGAACTTCTCGACGTCGACCGAGAGATCGACGCCGCCCGGGAAGGGCGTGGCGACCAGAGCCTGGGCCAGGTCGGAGTCGGGGAAGCGGCCCTGGAGCTCGCCCAGGGCCTCGCCTTCCTCGAGGACGAAGCCGGCGAGATAGACCAGGGCCTTCACGTTGTCGGCGACACCGGCCGCGGTGGCCACCGCGCAGCCGTACGAGTGGCCGACGAGGACGACGGGGCCGTCGATGGCCGCGAGGACCGACCCGACGTACTCGGCGTCGCCGAGGAGCGAGCGGTTCGGCACGGCGGGTGCCACCACCCTGAGACCGTCGGCGAGCAGCTCGGGAACCACCCTGGCGAAGCTGGACGCGTCGGCGAACGCGCCGTGGACGAGGACGACGGTGGGCTGCGACATGCTCTTCGGCCTTCCTGACCGGAGTTGTGAGGCCCGAGTACATCACCGGGTAGTTGACGATTTGTGCATGACTGCCCTGCCGGACAACCGGAGGCCTGCTCGCCGCGGCGCGCGTCTCCCGCGCGGAGACCAGCGGGCCGGTCAGGGCCGGTGGCGGATCCACTATGTGTTCACTCGCCATCAAGAACATGGCCCTAAGGTGCCTGGAAACAAGTGGACGCGGCCGGGATCGGATCGCGGTCGTGAATTCGTCCTGCCAGGGCCCTGAATTCGCGGTCGAGAAGGACGACATTCCAGTGTGCGACGCGCGTGCGTTTATTTGTCGATGAGCTCCTGTGTCCACACTGCGATCATGGGTCGCGCGAAATGCCCAAGGGGGCAGCGATGTTCGAGCGACTGGGGCGGACGATGTTCCACCGCCGGTGGTGGGTGGTCGGCCTGGCGGTGGCCTTCTTCGCGTTCGGCGGCATCTGGGGTACGCAGGTCTTCGGCGCGTTGACCACCGAAGGGTTCGAGGACCCGGCCAGCGAGAGCTCCCGCGCCCTGGACCGTGCCGAGGCGACGCTGGGCCGGACCGGCAACGACGTGGTGGTGCTCTACACCAGCCCCAGCGCCACGGTCGACGACCCGGCGTTCAGGCGGGCCGTCACCGAGACGCTGGACGCGCTCCCGGACGACGTGGTGACCAGGACGATCACCTATTGGGGCACGAACAGCCCTGGCCTGGTCAGCCACGACCGGCACGCCACCTTCGCGGTGCTGACCATGGCCGGCGACGACGAGACGCAGCGCGGCGATGCGCTGGAGAAGATCGAGGACGAGCTCGTCGCGCCCGGCCTGCGGACCCAGGTAGGCGGTATCACCGCGGTCAGCCACGACATCGGCGAGCAGGTGGCGGCGGACATCGCCTTTGCCGAGACGATCTCCGTACCTGTACTGCTCGTGCTGCTGGTGCTTATCTTCGGCGGGGTGGCCGCGGCGAGCCTGCCGCTCGCGATCGGCGGTCTGGCGATCCTCGGGGCGTTCACCGCGTTGCGTGGGTTGAGCTACCTGACCGACGTCTCGGTCTTCTCGGTCAACCTGGTGACGATCCTCGGGCTGGGGCTGGCGATCGACTACGGCCTGTTCATGGTCGGGCGGTTCCGAGAGGAGATCGCCCGCGGGCTCGGCGTCGAGGACGCGGTCGCCCGCACGATGGCCACCGCCGGCCACACCGTCGCGGTCTCCGGCATCACCGTCGCGGTCTCGCTGGCCGGACTGCTGATCTTCCCGATGACCTTCCTGCGCTCGATGGGCTTCGGCGGCCTGTCCGCGGTCGTCGTGGCGATGCTGGCGGCACTCACCGTGCTGCCCGCCCTGCTCGGCATCCTCGGCCCCCGGGTTGAGGCTCTCTCCGTGCGGCGCCTGTTCCGCCGCCCGCCGCCGGCTCCCGCGCAGGTCGAGGTCGCGCACGGGTTCTGGTACCGCCTCGCGCACAGCATCATGCGCCGCCCGGTCGTGTACGCGGTCGGGGTGCTCGCGGTCCTGCTGCTGGCCGGTTCGCCGTTCCTGCGCGTCGAGTTCGGCGGTATCGACCCGAGGGTGCTCCCGGCGGGCACCGAGAGCCGCGTGGTCTCCGAAGCCGTCGACCGCGACTTCGTCCGGAACAGCCAGGTGCCGATCGAGGCGATCGTGACCTCGGCCGACCGGGCCGGTCTGGATCGCTACGTCGCCGCGGTCCGGGACGTCGACGGGGTGGCCTCGGCCGAGGTCACCGGCCAGTCCGGCGATGTCTCGCGGATCACGGTCTACTACCAGGGCGACCCCATCTCGGCGGAGGGGCGGGACCTCGTGAGCCGGATCCGCGCCGTACCGGCACCGCCTGGTGGCGAGGTGCTGGTGGGTGGCCTGACCGCGCGGCTGGCCGACCAGCTCGACCGTGTGGGCGATCTGCTGCCCTGGATGGCCCTGATCATCGTCGGCGCGACGTTCATCCTGCTTTTCCTCGCCTTCGGCTCGGTCGTACTGCCGATCAAGGCGATCGTGATGAACGTCCTGTCGCTCGGCGCCTCGTTCGGCGCGCTGGTCCTGATCTTCCAGGACGGCCACCTGTCCGGCCTGCTGAACTTCACCTCCACCGGGACGCTGGAGGCGACCCAGCCGATCCTGGTGCTCGCGATCGTGTTCGGGCTGTCGATGGACTACGAGGTCTTCCTGATGTCCCGGATCCGCGAGGAGTACGACCGGACCGGAGACAACACCATGGCGGTCGCGGTCGGGCTGCAGCGCAGCGGCCGGATCATCACCAGCGCCGCGCTGCTCATCCTGGTCGTGATCGGGCTGTTCTCGATCTCCGGAATCACGTTCATCAAGCTGATCGGAGTGGCGCTGATCATCGCGATCCTGGTGGACGCGACGATCGTCCGGGCGCTACTGGTCCCGGCCACGATGCGCCTGCTCGGGAACGCGAACTGGTGGGCGCCGGCGCCCCTGCGGCGCTTCTACGTCCGCCACGGCCTCCATGAAGCCGAGGACTCGCCCCCGCCGGCACCTCAGCTACGCCCCACACCAGCCAGCACGCAATCCGACTGAGCGGCCGTTGGCCAGGCCGGCACCGGCCGCGGGTCGGCGGTGGGCCTGACGTTCGTGGATGATTGTCGAGAGGTTGGTCCGTGGCGCCACGACTACGCCTGCAGATCATGGGTCCGCTGCGGATCTGGCGGGACGGCGTCGAGCTGGACGCGGGCCCCCGGCAGCAGCGGTGTGTGCTGGCGCTGCTGCTGGTTCGTGCGGGCCGGCCGGTCAGCACGAGCGACCTGGTCAGCCTGATCTGGGAGACCGCGCCGCCGGTCAGCGCCGTGAACGTCATCCACAAATACGTCGGTGCACTGCGGCGGCTGCTCGAGCCCGACCTTCCGCCGCGGGCAGCCGGCGTTTACCTGCTGCGGCACAGCACCGGCTACCGCTTCGTGGCCAATCCCGAGATGCTCGACCTGGCCCTGTTCCGTCGGCGCGTCGCCGCGGCGAAGATGAGCGTGGCCGAGGGCCGCCCGCGGGAGGCGCTCGACCGCTATGTCGACGCGCTGGGGCTCTGCCACGGATCCACCGGCGATGCTCTGGCCGACAGCGCGGCGGTCTCGGCAAGCTTGGCGGGCGTGGACGGCGAGTTCTTCGACGCGGCCGTCGCGGCCACGGACCTCGCCGTGCGGGCGAACCGCTCGGTGGAGGTCCTCGCCGCGTTGCGGTTGGCGGTGGAGATGGGCCGGTTCCACGAGCCGGTGCATGCCAGCCTCGTGACGGCGCTGGCCGCGGCTGGGCACCAGGCCGAGGCGCTGGCGGCGTACCGGACGATCCGCGACCGGCTCGCCGAGGATCTGGGCATCGACCCGGGGCGTGGGCTGCGCGAGGCCCAGCAGCGGGTGCTGACCCAGGCGGTGGTGCCGCCCACACCGCGACGGGAACACGCCGAGCCCGTGATGCCGACCGCGGTGCCCCGGCTGGTTCCCCCGATACGCCCGGCGCAGCTGCCGTCGGATCAACCCCTGTTCGTCGGGCGCAAGGCCGAGCTGGTCATCCTGCGCGACCTGGTCACCGGTATGCGCGGCGTCGATCGCACCAGTCCGCTGGTGATCGCGGTGGACGGCATGGGCGGCGTGGGCAAGTCGACGGTCGTCACGCATTTCGCGCACCTGGCCGCCGGCGAGTTCGGCGACGGCCAGCTCTACCTCGACCTCCAAGGACACGAGGGTGAGGACGGCGGCGTCGCCGCCGGCGACGCCCTGCGCTCCCTGCTGTACGCGCTGGGTGTCCGCGCGTCGGACGTCCCGGACACGTTCGACGCGCTGATCGGCACGTATCGCAGCCTGACCGCCGGAAAGCGGTTCCTGGTGCTGCTGGACAACGTGCGTGACGCGTCGCAGGTGCGCCCGTTGCTGCCGAACTCCGCCGACAGCCTGGTGCTGATCACCAGCCGGCGCCCCTTGCTCGGCCTGGCCGCGTCCGACGGCGCGCGGCTGCTGCGGGCCCATCCTCCCCAGCTGCCGGAGGCCCGGGAACTGCTCCGGACCCGGCTCGCCGCGATGCGGAGCCGGACGTTCGCCGTCGGGGCGGACACCGGCACCCTGGACGAGATCATCGAGTCGTGTGGCCGGCTGCCGCTGGCGCTGGCCGTCCTGGGCGCCCGGCTCGGCGCGCGCCCACAACTGTCGCTGGAGTCGGTCGCCGCCGAGCTGCGGGACGGCGCCCGCCGGCTCGAGGCGTTCCCGGGCGGTCGCGGAGTCATCGATCCCCGGACCGCGTTCTCCTGGTCGTACCGGCAGCTCACCCCCGAGGCGGCCCGGCTGTTCAGGCTGCTGTCGGTGGCGCTTACCCCGGGTATCACGGTCGAGGCGTGCGTCAGCCTCTCCGGCCGGGATCTCCGGTGCGCCCGCGCCGCCCTGGAGGAGCTGACCGAGGCGGCGCTGCTGACCGAGGACGCCACCGGGCACTTCACCTCGCACGTCCTCGTCAAGGCGTACGCGCAGGAGCTCCTGCTGGCCGCCGAGCCGCCAGCCGAACGGCGGGCGGCGCTCACCCGGCTGCTGCAGCACTACCTGCACAGCAGCTCCAACGCGGAGCTCCTGCTCGAACCGCACCGGACCCCGATCGTGCCCCCGCCGGCCCTGCCCAGCGTCGTTGCCGAGCGGCCGGCCTCGTATCAGGAGGCGCTCGACTGGTTCGCCCGCCATCGTGACGTGCTGAAGGAGGCCGTCCGGGTCGCGGCCGAGGCCGGCTACGGCATCGTCCCGTGGCACCTCGCCGTCACCATGCAGTGGTACCTGGAGTGGTACGGGTTCTTCCAGGGCTGGGAGGACGTCATGCGGCTCGCTCTGCGCGCCGCGCGCGAGCAGGGGGACGTGATCGGCGAGGCGCACGTGCTGCGCTCGCTGGCTGGTGCGCGGTGGTACTTCGGCGCGAACGAGGAGGCCCTCGACCTGCTACGGGCGTCCCTGGCCGCCTTCGCCGCGCACGACATGCTCCCGGAACAGGCGATGGTGCAGCTGAACCTGTGCTCGGTCCACACCGCGCTGGGCCGCCACGATCTGGCGCTCGCCCACATCGAGAAGGCCGTGGCGCTGAGCCGCGGCGCCGGCCACAGACGGGCGGAGATCCGCAGCCTCGACTACCACGGGCGGTCGCTGAGCCGCCTCGGGCGGCACGAGGAGGCGGTCCAGGTGTTACAGGAGGCCCTCGACCTCGACGCCAAGATGGAGGAGCACCAGCAGGAGGAAGGTTCCATCCGGGTGGCCGTCGCGCAGAACCTCGCGACGATGGGCCGGCTCGACGAGGCCGTGGACCAGCTCAAGCTGGCGTTCGCGATCGCGGCCAGGCTGAGCCCGGGGCCGGGCCGTGCGACCGCCGCGGCCCCACAGACCGCCATACCTCGGATTTATCCGATGGATTTCGAAGCCATCCGGAGCCTGACGGAGCTGCTGATCTCGGTCGGTGACGTGAGTGGCGCGCTCGAGGCGTTCGGGCGGGCCCGCGAGGTGCTGGAGTCCCTCCAGGACGGCGGACCCGACCGCATGCGGGCCGGCCTGCGGGCTCTGGCGGAAAAGCTGACCCAGCTCGACCCCAGCGTGCCGTGACCTGACCTCACGCCTGGGCCGTGCGGATCGGTCCGGAAACCCGGCGGGTGAACTCGAGCAGCACGTGGGCGAAGCGCTCCGCCTCCTCCAGGTGGGCGAGATGGCCGCTCTCCGGGAACGTCACCAGGCGGGACTCCGGTATGCCCCAGCGCAGCGCCTCCGCCGCGTCCGGCCAGAAGACGTCGTGCGCCCCGGCGGTGACCAGCGTGGGCGCGGTGATCGAGGGCAGACCGTCCCGCACGTCGAAATCCGACTGGGCCCGGGGCCAGCAGCGCACCCGGTCGCGCAGATGCCGGAACTCCGCCTCGCGGCGCCGGTAGTCGGCGAAGTACGCCGGGAAGATCTCCCGCAGCCGCTCGGTTGCCTCGTCCGCGCTGGTGCCCGGCGTCCGGTCCCAGGCGGCGAGTATTCCTGGGGCCGGGTTCTCGGCCGCGTGGCGCCGCAGCAGCTCCCGGGTCGACGCCGACGTGCGCGCGTCGGCGACCGGGCTCGTCGAGTAGAGGATGAGGCCGGCTACCCGCCCCGGATGGCGCAGCGCGTAGTTCTGGGCGACGAATCCGCCGTGCCCGTGCCCGAGCACGAAGACCGGATCACCGCCGAAGGTCCTGACCACGGCGTCCAGGTGCGCCACGTAGGTCGCGACGTCGTAGCCCGCCTCCGTGGTGAGGAAGCCAGACTCGCCGGTTCCGGCCGGCTCGAGATATGCCATGGTCAGCCCGCGTTCGGCGAGTGGAATCTGGAGGTATTCCCAATGCATTCCCGGGCCGCCCGGATGTACCACGCACAGCGGGCCACGACCGCGCACGTGGCACACCAGTGACAGCCCGTCCACCTGGACCTGCCGGGTTCTCTCCGGAATTACCACGGCAAACTCCTCGACACCGAAACCGCAAATTCTCCTCGCGGTCATGGTGCCGGTGGTGAGTGTAGTTTCAGTGACCGGTCGTCGGCTGGTGGTCAGTCGCGCCCGAGCACCGCGTGCACCGAGGAGACCGCGTTCGCGCACTCACCGACCGCGGTGACCACCCGTTCGTCGAGCCCGAGCGAAGCTCGCCGACCGCGAACACCCGGGACGCGCTCGTCTGGAGGGGCAGCGGCGTACCGGACGGTCCGGCGGGCAGCCAGGACCGGGCGAGCGCGGGCGAGGCCGCGCCGGACGGACCCGCGCCGGACGGACCCACGCCGGCAGGGTACCGATCACCGCACCACCCGACGCCCGGTGGGGCCTTCTCCGATTCCCGGACGAACCATCGCCGGATTTGTCGCCGGATATAGGGTTCCGGCGTGCCCCTGGGTCGATCTTCGGGCGGGACGAGGAACGGTCCCGCCTTGTGGCGCTGCTCGGCGACCCGGTCAGCCCGGTGCCGGCGTCGACTGACACGACATAGGTCATCTGACGGATCAGCGGGCACCGACTCTCCGGCGACGCTGCGCGCATCGCCTTTGCGGAGGAGTTCGTCGTGAGTACCAGTGGACAGCCGCGTCTTCGTATTCTCGGTCCGTTGCGGATCTGGCGGGCCGGCGCCGAGCTGGACGCCGGGCCCCGGCAGCAGGCATACCTGCTCGCCATGCTTCTCGTCCGTGCGGGGCGGCCGACCAGCACCAGCGAGCTGATCGACCTGATCTGGGACGACGACGTCCCGCCCTCGGCCGTCAACATTCTCCAGAAGTACGTCGGCGCGCTGCGGCGCCTGCTGGAGCCCGAGCTGCCCGCCCGTGGAACCGGGTCGTACCTGCAGCGCCGCGGTGGCGGCTACCTTTTCGCGGCCGGCCCCGACATGCTGGACGTCGTCGCGTTCCGGGAACTCGTCGAGACGGCGAGGACATGCCTCGCCGAGCGGCGTCTCGGCGAGGCGCTCGACAGCTACGCGGAGGCGCTCGGCCTCTGGCACGGCCCCGCGGGCGACGGGCTGGCCCTCGGACCGAGGGCGATGCCCGTCTTCGCCGCGCTGAACGACGAGTTCTTCGACGCCTGTGCGGCGGCGGCCGAACTCGCGGCGACGCGGAGCCAGCCCGAGCGCGTGCTGGCGCCCCTGCGCCTGGCCGCGGGGATGGCGCCGTTGCACGAGACCGTACAGGCGAGTCTCGTCTTCTCCCTGGCCGCCGCCGGTCAGCAGGCGGAGGCGCTGGCTGTGTTCGAGAAGGTGCGAGCCCAGCTCGCCGACGAGCTTGGCATCGATCCCGGACCGGCGCTGCGGGCCGCCCACCTGCGGGTCCTGGGGCAGCCAACGACGTCGGCGGGTCCCCACGGCGCGGACGTCGGCGGGTCGGCGGGGACGGCGGGCGGATCCCTGTCCGCGCAGCCACCGACGCCCGCGCGACCAGCGACCGAGCCGCCCAGGCCTGTCGGCCGCGCCGAGGAAGCACCCGCCGAGGAGGCACCCGCCGAACGGCCGTGGACGACCGCCCTCGGGACGCCGCACGTCGACGGCCTGATCGGTCGCGTCGAGGAGTTCGGGGTGCTGCGGCACGCGGTGGCCTCGGCGTTCGCCGGCGGCGCGGCGCTCGTGCTCGTCGAGGGCGAGCCGGGGGCGGGCAAGACCCGTCTGCTGGAGGAGGCCGGCGCCCACGCGGACTGGCTCGGCGCGCTTGTCGTGTGGGGCCGCTGCCTCGAGGGCGACGGGACGCCGGCGATGTGGCCATGGGTGCAGGCGGTCGGCGTGGTCCTCGACGGCCTGCCCGCCGCGGCGCGCCAGGGGTGGCACGCCGGCGAGCTCGGCCGTCTCGTGGAGCCCCGAGGCGTCGTCGCCGCGCCGGTACTGCCGGACAGCGGCGCCCAGTTCCGGCTGTTCGAGCGGGCCGTCGCCCTAGTAGGCGAGGTCTCGGCGCGCCGGCCGGTGGTGCTCGTCGTTGACGACCTCCAGTGGGCCGACGTCGCCTCGCTGCAGATGTTCAGCCACCTGGCGGCGCGGCTGCCAGGTGGCACCGTGATCGTCGGCGCGCTCCGCGACCGGGTGCCCGCGCCCGGCTCGGAGCTGGCGCGGATGCTCGCCACGGCGAGCCGGTTGCCCCGTCACCGCCGGATCCGGCTCGGTCCGCTCGACCAGGCGGAGGTGGCGGAGCTGGTCCATCGCGAGACCGGGCAGGTCCCCGGCCCCGCCGTCGCCCGCAGCATCCACGCCCGCACCGCCGGCAACCCCTTCTTCGTCCGGGAGCTGTCCCGACTCCTCGCCGACGGCGGGGAGCTCAACGAGGACGCGGCGGCACGAGCCGGCGTGCCGTCCACCGTCCGGGACGTCGTTCGCGGCCGGATGACCGGCCTGGACGACGACGCCAGCGGCCTGGCGCAGATCGCCGCGCTGATCGGCCGGGACGTCGACCTCGGCCTGCTCGCGAGCGCGGCCGACCTCGAGGTCCAGGCCTGCATCGACCGTCTCGAGCCTCTGGAGGCGCTCGGCCTGCTCGAGCCCCAGCCCGGGGACCCGTTCTCGTTCCGCTTCGCGCACGACCTGGTCCGCGAGTCGGTCGTCAGCACGACGCCGCCGGCGCGCGCGGCCCGGCTGCACCTGCGGGTCGCGGACGCGCTGGAGCGCTCCGGCGCGGACGGCGAGTCCATCGCCGAACGCCTCGCCCACCATCTGTGGGCCGCGGGGCCGCTCGCGGACCCGGCCAGGACCGCCGGCGCGCTGGAACGCGCCGGGCGCCGCGCCGCGGCCAAGTCCGCGTTCGACGCCGCCGCGCGGCAGCTGGTGTCGGCCGCGCAGGTGGCGCGGAAGGCGAGCCTGGCGGAGCTGGAGCTGTCCGCGTTGTCGCAGCTCACCGCGGTGATCGGGATGCGGTCCGGCTACGTCGGCTCCGCGGCCGACCTGCTGGAGCGCGCCGAGCACCTGGCGCGTGGCCTCGGCCGGGAACGGGAGGCCGCCGACTTCCTCTTCTCCCGCTGGGCGGCGTACTCCCAGGGCATCCAGCTCGACCGCGCCGGCCGGCTCGCGCGCCGGTTGCTCGAGGAGGGCGAGCCATCCCCCGACCAGGTCGTGCGCACGTATGGCCTGCACGCCTGGGGCATCCATCAGTGGGACGTCGGCAACATCGGCGAGGCGTTCCGGTACCTGAGCCAGTCCAACTCGATCATGTTCGATGGCCTGGCCCAGCGCGAGGATGATCCGCTCCGGCATGACCTGCAGTTGCTCTCACCCGTGATGCTGGCGCTGAACACGGCGTTGCACGGTGACGTCGACGCGGCGCGGGCGCTGCTCGACACGCTGGAGGCCGCCGCGGGCGACGACTCCTATGCGGTCACGGTCTGGGCCGCCTTCGCCGTCACGGTGGCGGCGCTGGCCGGCGACCCGGCGTGGGCGCTGCGCGCGGCGGAACGGGGGATCGCGGTGGACCCGGAGTTCTCCTTCGTCTTCCTCGGCAGCTACCAGCGGCTGGCCCGGTGCTGGGCGCGGGCCGTGACCGGCGAGGACCCGGCCGGCGCCGCGGCCGAGGCCGAGAGGCTCATCGCCGTGGCCCTGCTCGACCCGCCGCGCTCGGGCCTGGCCACCTGGTACGGACTGCTCGCCGAGATGTGGCTGGCCGCCGGGATGCTGATCGAGGCCGCCGCCGCCCTCGACCGGGCCGGCTCGTTCCTCGACACCTACGGCCAGCGATACCCCGAGGGCCATGTGCTCCTGATGCGGGCGCGGCTGCTGCAGGCACGCGGCGAGCCCGCCGCCGTCATCCGGGCCGTGGCCGAGCGGGCTCGCGCCCTGTCCATCAAGCGCGAGGCCCACCTGTTCGCCCGCCGCGCCGAGGAACTGCTGACCGGGCTGGCGTAGACGCCAGCGCTCTCCTTGCGCCGCTCAGGTGGAACCCAGCGTGGGACGCTTGGAGAAAGCCCAGATGTGGAACCCAAGGCCGATGCCCCAGGCCACTATCGAGTACAGGGGCCAGAAGAAGACATCCGAGGTGAGGGTCGCCCACAGCACTACCTGGGCGACATTGGCCAGAACGTACCAGAAGATATGGGACCAGAGGCCCCACTTCCAGGCGGCTTCGCTTTTTGCTGATTCCATGCCCACAGGCTAGGCCGACGCACTTGATGGGCAGTGGATTTTCTGTTGATCCGCCGACGGCACGGGCCCCGGTTTTGTCCAGTGCACGTCAAGCACCCGATTCTACGCTGGCCCCTGGATGGTGACTGACAACAACTGATGCTGAAGGGCCTACATTGATGACGACAACTCGCCGAACGGTGCTCGCCGGATCCGCCGCGGTCGCGGCCGCCACCGTGGTCGGGGCGCCCGCCGCGCAGGCGCTCGCCCGGCCCGACGGCAGGCAGAAACCCACCGTGGTACTCGTGCACGGCGCGTTCGCCGACGCCTCCGGCTGGAACGACGTCGCCACCCGGCTCATCCGCGACGGCTACCCGGTCATCGCCCCACCGAACCCGCTGCGCGGCGTGGCCGCCGACTCCGCCTACCTGGCCAGCATCCTCGCCACCCTCGGCGGCCCGCTCGTCCTGGCCGCGCACTCCTACGGCGGCATCGTCGTCACGAACGCCGCGACCGGCAATGCCAACGTGAAAGCCCTGGTCTACGTCGCCGCGTTCGTACCCGACCAGGGCGAGACGCTCCTGGGCCTGCAGACGAAATACCCGGGAAGCAAACTCGACGAGACGGCGCTGGACATCCGCCCCTACGCCGACGGCGTCGACGGATACATCAAGAAGGAGGCCTTCCACGACGTGTTCGCCGGAGACCTGCCAAGGACGACCACCAACCTGATGTGGGCCGGCCAGCGCCCCAGCGACGTACGCACCCTGCAGGAACCGTCCGGCCCCCCGGCCTGGAAGACCATTCCTACCTCGTACCTCGTCGCCCGCAACGACAACGTGCTACCCGCCGCGGCGCAACGGTTCATGGCACAGCGAGCCGGCGCCCACACCGTCGAAGCCGCCACCTCACACGTCGCGATGATCGCCAAACCCGCCGCGGCGGCCGACCTCATCAAACACGCCGCAGGCTGACGAAGCCGCAGAGGGGCAGGACGGACGCGACGATCGCCCGGGCGCACGCGCCGGCGCCGGGCTCCGTCCCGAACCAGCCCGGGCGTCATTCGACCGATTTCCGTCGAGGATGGACGATGCATCAGCGTGCATATGAAGGCCAGTGCGCCGCCGAGGAGAAGCGGCACACCTCCACCAGGGCGCCGGCCCGCAATCCGAAGATGACGTTGGTCGCGTTGGCACTGGGCGGTTTCGGGTCGAGATCGAGCATGTCGACGACGAGCCTGGTAGGCGGGAATCGCACGATCGCGGCGGGCCGCGGAAGCGCCGGGCCAGCCCGTGATCCGGCCGCGGCGTATCTGAGAATGTCACCATGGATTCTGCGGTGATCCTGGCCAGTCTGCCTTTCGCTCTCGGCATCGTCATGCTCGGCTTGGGCCTCGGCCTGACCGTGGACGACTTCCGCCGGGTGGGTCGGCATCCGAAGGCGGTCGGGGTCGCGCTGCTCTGCCAGGTCGTGCTGCTGCCGGCGATCTGCTTCGGCCTGGCGCTCGCCTTCCGGCTCCCGCCGGAGCTGGCGGTCGGGCTGATACTGGTCGCGGCGTCGCCGGGTGGCCCAACAGCCAACCTGTACAGCCACCTGTTTGGCGGGAACGTCGCGCTGAACATCACGCTCACCGCGACCAACTCGGTGCTGGTGGTGGTCACCCTGCCGATCGTGGTGAACCTCTCGGCAGAGTACTTCCTGGCCGACGAAGCCGCGATCGGGCTGCGGTTCGACAAGATGCTGCAGGTCTTCACGATCGTGCTCGTGCCGGTCGCCATCGGGATGCTCGTGCGCGCGCGGGCGCCAAAGATGGCGCAGCGGCTCAACCGCCCCGTCCAGGTGCTGTCAGTCGTGGTCCTCGTCGGCGTCATCTTCGCCGTGCTGTTCGGGCAACGGGAGAACCTCGCCGACTACTTCCTTTCGGTCGGGTTGGCCGTGCTGGTCTTCAACATCGTGAGCCTGCTGATCGGCTACGGCGTGCCGCGCCTGGCCGACGTCGACCACCGCGCGGCCATCGCGGCCGGGTTCGAGGTCGGCATCCACAACACCGCACTCGCCCTCACGGTCGCGCTGAGCCCAGCGCTGTTGAACAGTGCCGAGATGGCCATTCCGAGTGTGGTGTACGGCATTGTCATGTTCTTCACGGCGGCCGGGTTCGGCTGGTTGATCACCCGTCGAGTTCAGCCGGGCCCCGTCCCGCTAACCATCCCTGGTGATGCTCGGGGCGGCTTCAAGTGAATCAAAGCTCGGCGAGGAACCTTTCGGCGCGGCGGGCGAAGAGGTAGGACTCGCGTTCGTTGGATCGCTCGTGGGCCTTGTCGGCGGCGGCTCGCACGACGCCCGCGGGTTCGCCGCGGGCGTGGAGCAGGCGCGCGCGCAGCAGCAGGACAAGTCCTTCGGCGTAGCGTTGGCCGTAGGCATCCAGGGCCCGGTCCGCTCGGTCGAGGGCGGCGCCTGCCTCGTCCGGCATGCCGGCGGCCAGCCACATTTCGGCGATCAGTGCGTGGTGGCACGCGACGCCCCACCGCGGAGGGTCGACCAGCGTCCCGGCCAGGAGCTGTTCGGCCTCCGCCGCGGTACCGGCCGGGTTGTCGCCGGTGAGGGCGCGGGCCCAGTACCAGTTCAGCCGTATGTAGTTTTCCTGCTGGATGGCGGCGCGGCCCGTACCGACGGCCATCCACCGCTCGATCGTGCGCATCACCCAGTCCGCGTCACCGGCCATCGAAGCGATGATGGTGATGTAGTACGCCCAGGTCGCGACGGCGTACAGGTCCTCGGGGCCGTTCCATTTTTCGATCATGGTCCCCGCCGTCTCGGCGTCACCGTGGAGCGCGGTCACGACGGCCAGCCAGCCGGGCCACTCACCCGAGACGTCACGCCGGATCGGGGTCTCGCTGTGCGACGAGACCACCCCGTCGAGAAGGGCGGGATTGTTCCCACTGAGGCACCGGTATGCCTCGCCGATGTTGCCGCTGTCCCACTGATGCAGGCCCCAGGCTTGCCGGCCGTACACCTGGACGACCGGATCGCAGGACGCCTCCCCTTGCTCGGACAGCCGGCGGACCAGATGTTCGCGGTCCCACTCCAGGAAGGTGTAAGCCCCGAACAGACGAGCAAAGAGGAGGCCGGCGGCCTCGACCTCCCGCCCGAGTTGGCGCGCCAGGTGTTCCGCGCGCTCCAGCAGATCGAACGTCGTGCCGCCGAACCCGGCCTGCCGGCGCGGGGCGATGGCGAGTAGCGAGAGGGCAGAGAGCTCGAGTTCCGGGAGCCCGGCGGTTCGCGCGATCTGGGCGGCCAGTTCGAGGTGCCGATCGGCGGCCGCGACCGCGAGCTTGGTCGCGGCGCGGCGGCCGGCGCGCTTCAGTACCTCCACGGTGCGAACCGGGTCGGCGAGGGGGCCGGCGGCCCGCAGGTGGTAGGCGAGGCGTTCGGTGATCGACTCGTCGTCGGCTTGGCTTTCTTCGAGTGCGTCCGCGATGCGCAGATGCAGCCGGATGGCCTGCTGATGTGCCGTTGTCTCGGTGACCGACTCTCGAACTATGTCGTGCGCGAAGCGCCACGAGAACGGGTCCTGGGGCCCCGATTCGAGCAGGCCGAGCGCGCGCAGCGGTTCGAGGCGTTCGAGGCAGTCCGCGATGTCGACGCCGGCGGCGCGGGCGAGCAGGCCGAGGTCGAGGTCACGGCCGATGAGTGCCGCGACCCGCAGCAGGTCGCGGCCGCCGTCGTCGAGGCCCGTCATCCGATCGCGGACGACGTCTCGCACCGTGGACGGCACCCCGGCGCGGGCCGATACGGCGCCGTCGCCGACCGCGCCACGGTCGACGAGGAGCCGCGACAGTTCGCGGACGAAGAAGGGATTGCCGGCGGTGCGAACGTGGATGTCGCGGGCGACGTCCGTGCCGGGTTCGTGGCCGGTCTCGCGACGGATGAGTTCGGCCACGTCGGTCAGGCTGAGCGGGCCGAGTCGGATCCTGCGATGGCTGTTCAGCCGGCTGGCGGCGGCCAGTACTCGCGAGAGGTCGGAGCCGGGTCTGGGTGCGCGGTCGCGAAGGGCGCCGATGATCGCGGTGCCGGTCGGTAGCCGGCCCGCCAGGTGGCCGAACAGCTGGAGCGAGGCGGCATCAGCCCATTGAAGATCGTCCATGACGAGCAGCACCGGCCGTTCCGCTGCGGCCTGGCCAATGACGGTGACGACCTGCTCGAACAGACGGAACTGTCCGCGGGCGCCGGAAACCGGCGGCGCGGCGTCATCGTGTCGAGATTCGAGGAGACTGCCGAGTTCGCTGGCCAGCCACTTCTCGCGCGCCGACGCGGGCAGGCTGTCAAGAACAACAGAGAGCGCCTGCTCCCACGGCCACATCGATGGTGTTCCGTCGCCTTCCAGGCAGGAAGCCCAGACGACGAACGCGCCGCGCTGGTCCGCGGCGGCAGCGGCCTGCTCCAGCAGGCGCGTCTTGCCCGCCCCCGGTTCGCCTTCGACGATGCGGAGCCCGGTGCGGCCCGCGAGCGCCTCCTCGATGGCTTGCCGCAGCACTCCGAGCTCCTCGCGCCGGCCGACCAGGCCGGCTGCCCGCCTCGCCGGTACACGTTCGCCCTCGCTCTCGTGCTCCACGCTCGCCCGGACGGTCGGCCTCGGGGTCTGCGTCAGCACGCGCAGGTGCGCGGCCTGCAGCTCCGGGCCGGGGTCGATGCCGAGCTCCTCGGTGAGGCGGTCGCGGACCGCGTGAAACGCTGACAGCGCCTCCGCCTGCCGTCCCGCGGCGCCGAGGGCGGTGATGAGGCTGGCCTGTACGGGTTCGTGGAACAGTGCCATCGACGCGGCCAGCCGCAACGGCGGGATCACCCGCGCCGGTTGGCGCAACGCCACGGCCAGCTCGGCCGCTGCCGCGCCGGCGGCATGGAACTCCTCGTCGAGGGCGGCCAGGACCGGAGGCACGGTCGATCCGTGGAAGACTCCGTCCCCCGCCGGACCCTGCCAGAGGCCGAGCGCTTCGACGTAGTGGTCGAGCGCCACTTCGCGAGCCTGCTCGGCGAGAGCGGCCTGGGCTGCTTTGAGGAGTTCCCGGAACGTGACGAGGTCCAGCATGCCGGGACCGGCGATGAACACGTACCCGTTGCCGCGGCGGTACAGGTATGTACCAGCCTGCCGAGCGGGGAGCGCGGGTTCGAGCACCCGCCGCAATGCCCCGATGTACTTGTGGATGACGTTGAGCGCACTGGCCGGGACGTCATCGGCCCAGATCAGGTCGATCAGTTCTCTCGTGCTCACCGGACGGCCCACGCGAGCCAGGAGCAGCGCCAACAGCTGCGCCTGCTGACGGGGGCCAGGGTCCAGTTCGGCGCCATCACGCCACAGGCGTAACGGACCGAGAATCTGCAGGCACGGCGTACCTGCGCCGGCAGGCGGATCCCCGCCGTCGGGCCGAACGGGATAGGAACGCCCCGCCATGTCTGTCGACTCCCGGATGGACATGACAGCTTTGTCCGCCTGCGACCTCTATCGGACCGCCGCGCGCCGAGTCTAGCCGAGCTGGGGCGGGCCTACCACACGGAGTGGGAGCGGCTGCGCGAGCGAGACCCGTTGTGCGTCGTGGTCCATCTCGACGAGGACCGGGTGGTCGGCAGCGCGGTGTCCCAGGCGGCGGCCGTCGGTACGAGACCGCGTGCGCCTACGCCGTCGGGATCACCACCCCAGGTGGTTTCACCCGCTACTCGCAGCGGGCCACCCGCACACCGGCCGGCTCGCCGAGATGTGGCTGGCCGCCGGGAGGCTGGTCGAGGCCGCCGCCGCCCTCGACCGGGCCGGCTCGTTCCTCATGAGCTTTGCCCGCCACGACACGGTCCTTCCATGGGCCACGTTCACCGTGAACGTGGGCGTCGGGTCTGGATGGCGTGGCCCGGTCAGGTCTCTGTGCCGGGCGTGGCGGCCTTTGCTGGGCGGTGGGTGAGCGCGAGTGCCGCGCCGGCGGCGAGGAGAACCGCGAGTGCCGCGAAGCCGTAGGTGAGGGTGGTGAGCGTGGCGACGGCGGCGACAAGCAAGGGGCCACCTGCGTCGCCGAGTTCGCGGCCGAGTTCGGCGGCGCCCATGGTCTGGCCGAGGCGGTCCGCGGGGGTGCCCGCGGCCAGCGCCGCGAAGCCCAGCGGGGTGATCACGCCTGTGCCCATGCCGATCAGGGCAGCGCCGACGAGCACTCCGGTCAGACCCGGCAGCGTCGCACCGACCAGACCAGCGGCGGTGATCGCCAGGCCCGCGGCCAGACCGGAGCGGGTCGTGAGGCGTCCCTGGTCCAGCGCGCGCCCGGCCCATGGCTGGGTGAACGCCGCACAGGCGGCGAGCACGGACACGGCGGCGCCGGTGGCCATCGGGCTCAGCCCGGCGGCTCGGCCGGAGACGGGCAGAAAGCCGACCCCGGTCGACAGGGCCGCCGTCGCCGCGGCCAGCGCGGCGGTCGGGGCGAGGAAGACCGGATCGGCCAACCGCCGGGCCAGGTCCAGCACCGTCTGTCGGGCCTTGGGCAGTGGCGGTACGCCGGGAACGGCCAGCACAGCCCAGAGGGCGACCGCCGCGCCGAGCATCGCCAGCACCGCGAACAGCAGCCGCAGGCCCCCGGCCCACACGAGCACCCCGCCCAGCAGCGGGCCGAGGGTATAGCCGATCGACTTGTAGAAGCCGTAGGAGCCGAACGCCCGGCCATGTTTCGCGGCCGGGTTGAGCCTGGCGACCAGCGCGGACGCCGAGGGAGAGAACGCCGAGGCCGCGGCGCCCTGGCCGAGGCGGGCGGCCCACAGCCAGCCGGGGCTGTCCGCGACGGCATACAGCGCGGAGGCGATGGCGAAGGCCACGAGCCCGCCGAGCAGGACCGGCCGGGCTCCCACCCGATCGGCGAGACTGCCGAACACCGGCTTGAGCAGCACCTCGGCTCCGTCGTACAGGGCGAGCAGCCCGCCGAGCACCATGAGCGAGGTGACCGCGTCCGTGGAGAAGCCGCCGAGGTTCGCGGCGATGCCATGCGCGCCGAAGGCCGTGGTGAACCCGGCCGCGTAGAGCGGCCACATCTGCCGGGCCGGCGCCGCCCGGACCGTCGCCGACCGCGTCATCGGTCGTGTAGGGCGCGGAAGGCGAGCTCGGCGTGGTTCTCGCGGGCCGTGGCGCACTCCTTGAGCCATCTGGTGGCCTCGGCCGCCTCCGGTGCGCCGAACACGTCCCGCGCGGTCAGGTCACGATGCCAGCGGCGCGGCCGCCTCAGGCTAGGCAGCTCGGTAGCCGGGGATGTCGTCGACGCGACGGTAGACCGGCAGGCCCCGCTCCTGGGCGATCTGGACGTCCTGGTCGGCGCCGGTGGACTCACCGGGTAGCCGGAGTACCGCGTCGCAATGCTGTAGCAGGCGTTCCGCGGTGGGGTACATGATCTGTTCGGCGACCGGATCGGTTGGGCCGGCGCCGCCCGCGCCGCGCAGCACGGGCAGCGCGACCCACTCTCCGATCATCGGGACGTGGCCGCTGCGGAAGATCGGCCAGGCAGCCTCCTCCAGGCGGGCCAGGTTCCGCGCCATCAGATCGGGATCGTCGCCGGTGCCCGAGCGGTAGGGCCCCGCGATAAGAATCAGCATGGTGCCAACCGTATCGTGCATGACTCGGCATGAACAAGAAGGAACGTGCATGCTTGCCGCTCAACGCCGCGACCTTCTCCTCGAACGCCTGCGCACTGACGGCCGGATCATCGCCAAGGTCCTCGCCGCCGAACTCGGCCTGTCCGAGGACAGCATCCGCCGCGACCTGCGCGACCTCGCGGCGGCGGGCTTGTGCCAGCGCGTCTACGGCGGTGCGCTGCCCGTCTCTCCGGCGATCGCTGACTACGCCGCACGCCAGGACGTCGAGGTGCCCGGCAAGCAGCGGGTGGCGGTCGCCGCGGCCGCGCTGATCGAACCGGGCAGCACCGCGATCCTCGACGGCGGCACGACCGCGTTGGCCGTGGTGCATGCGCTGCCCGTCGACCTGCGGGCCACCGTCGTGACGCACAGCCCGACCGTGGCGAGCGCGCTGGTCGACCACCAGGACGTGGAGGTCTACCTGATCGGCGGTCGGCTGTTCAAGCACTCGATGGTCGCTTGCGGCGCCGCCGCCGTGGAGGCCGCGCGCGGGCTGCATGCCGATCTGTTTCTGCTGGGCGTGACCGGCGTGCACCCCGAGGCGGGGCTTACCACCGGCGACGCGGATGAGGCCGCGATGAAACGTGCCCTGGCGCACCAGGCCGCCGACACCTACGTGCTGGCGAGTTCGGAGAAGATCGGCGCGGCGTCGCGGTTCGCCGTGCTGCCGCTGACGGAGGTCGCCGGGGTTGTCACCGACGCGAGCGCGGACAACCCGACGGTGCGAGCGCTGGACGTGCCCGTTATCCATGCTCCGTAACGCGCGTCGCCCGTTGGCCCGATGGCCCGATGGCCCGATGGCCCGGATCTACGGCGTGACGGCCGGCTCGGCGCTCGCGTCCGCGTGGTAGCGGCCGATGGGGACGACCATGGGCGTGCCGGAGACGGGGTCGGGGACGACCCGGGCGCGGATCCCGAAGACGGTGGTCACCAGCTCCTCGGTCACGATCTCGGACGCGTCGCCGGCGGCGACGACGGCGCCCGAGCGCATGGCGATCAGATGGTCGGCGTAGCGGCAGGCCAGGTTGAGGTCGTGCAGCACGATCACGATCGTCTTCCCCTCCTGCCGGTTGAGGTCCGTGAGCAGGTCGAGGACGTCGACCTGGTGGCTGACGTCCAGGAAGGTCGTCGGCTCGTCGAGCAGCAGCAGGTCGGTGCCCTGGGCCAGGGTCATCGCGATCCAGACCCGTTGGCGCTGCCCGCCGGACAGCTCGTCGACGGACCGGGACGCGAGCTCGACGGTGTCCGTCACCACCAGCGCCCGCGCGACGGCCGCGTCGTCGCCGGGGCCGAGCTGGCGGAACCAGCCCTGGTGCGGGTAGCGGCCGCGCGCGACGAGGTCGACGACCCTGATGCCGTCCGGCGCCGCCGGCGACTGCGGCAGGATGCCGAGCTTCGCGGCGACGGCCTTGGTCGGCAGCGAGTGGATGTCCTTGCCGTCCAGGTACACCGCGCCGGACGCCGGCGCGAGCAGCCGGGCGAGGCCGCGCAGCAGCGTCGACTTCCCGCACGCGTTCGCGCCGACGATCACGGTGATCCGGCCGGTCGGGATGTCGACCGACAGGTCCTTGACGATCTCCCGCTCGCCATACCGGAGCGTCACCGCCTGGCCGGACAGCCGGGCCTGGGCCACCGTGGTCGTGCTTCCCCCGGTCGTCATCGTCCACTCCTTGGTGTTGTCCAGGTCGTCGCCCGCCGGTCGTGCTGTCGCCATCCGTCCGCCGGTGCCTGCCTGGCACAGCGGCCGGGCACGGCGGCCACGTCGGTCGGCCGCCGTGGTCCGTCGGTCCGGTCCGTCGGTCCGGTCAGCCGCCGCGGCCGGTTCGGTTCGTGGCGGCGAGCAGCCACAGCAGGTAGGGCGCACCGATGATCGCGGTCACCACACCCACCGGGAAGTCGATGGAGGGGATGGCGTGCTGGCCGATGAGGTCCGAGGTCGTCATCACCAGGGCGCCCACGAGCGCCGCCGGGAGGATCGCCGCCTCGCCGTCGACGACGAGGCGACGGGCGATCGGCCCGGAGGTGAAGGCCACGAACGCGACCGGCCCGACGGCCGCCGTGGCCACCGCCGTCAGCGCGACGCCGAGCAGCAGCAGCGCGAGGCGGGACCGTTCGACGGTCACGCCGAGCGCCCGCGCCACGTCGTCCCCGGCCCGCAGCACCGCGAGCCGCCGGCCGGACAGCAGCACCAGCGGGACCAGCACGGCCAGGGCCAGGCCGAGAGGCCGGACCGTGTCCCACGACTTGGCGTTGAGGCTGCCGGTCAGCCAGCCGAGCGCCTGCCGCGCCTCGTACACCTTGGAGATCGTCATTACGTACGAGATGACGCTGCTGAGCATCGCCCCCACCGCGATGCCGATCAGCACCAGGCGGTAGCCGGTCACGCCTCGGCGCCAGGCGAGCAGGTACATGATCGTCGCGGTGACCAGGGCGCCGACGAAGGCGACGACCGACACCGGGTAGCCGCCGAGCCCGAACCCGACGATCGCGATGACGGCCGCCGCGCTCGCGCCGTCGGTGATCCCGATCACGTCGGGGCTGGCCAGCGGGTTGCGCAGCAGCGCCTGGAAGATGGCGCCCGACATCCCGAACGCGGCGCCGGCCAGCACACCGGTGAGCGCCCGGGGGAGCCGGATGCTGGTCACGATGTAGCCGTCGCCGCCCTCGTCGGCGCCGAACAGGGTCCGCACGACGTCGAGCACGGGGATCTTGACCTCGCCCAGCGAGAGCGAGACGCACAGCACGCAGAAGCACAGCGCGGCCAGCGTGAGAATCACGCCCACCTGGCGCGCGTCGCGGACCCGCCGCGCCCGGACGACGGCCGCCCGCGCCGCCGCGTCCAGCTCCGCCGCGGACCTCGCCCGCGCCGCCGCGGACATGTCCCCGGATGCGGGGGCCGGCCCGGGCCGAACGGTGGCGGCGGACGTGGACATCGATGACGTGGACATGGACGCGGGCTCCGGGTTGGCCTGAGAGGTCGGGGACGGGGCTCCTGCTGGATCGGCCCCGCCGATCCAGCAGGTCCGTGTCACAGCTCGGCCATCCGCTGGCGGCGGACGAGCGCGATCAGGAACGGGCCGCCCAGGAACGCCAGCACGACACCCACCTGCAGCTCACCTGGCCGGGCGATCACCCGCCCGAGCACGTCCGACGCGAGCAGCAGGATCGGGGCGATCAGTGCCGCGTACGGGAGGATCCAGCGGTGGTCCGGCCCGGTGAAGGGCCGGGCGAGGTGCGGCGCGAGCAGGCCGATGAACCAGATCGGCCCGGCGATGGAGGTCGCCGTGGCGCACAGCACGACGGCCAGGCCGGCGACGCCCGCGCGTGCCACCCCCACCCGTTGCCCGAGCCCGCGCGCGACCTCGTCGCCGAGGGCGAGTGCGTTGAGCAGCCGCCCGGAGCACAGCGCGGGCAGCGCCGCGACGGCGACGAACGGTGCCAGCTCGGCGACCAGTTCCGGGCGCCGGCCGGCGAGCGAGCCGACGCTCCAGAACCGGAACTGGTCGAACGTCGCGGTGTCGGTCAGCAGCACGGCCGTCGTCGCCGAGAGCATTGCGGCCTGCACGGCCGCGCCGGCGAGCGCGAGCTTCACCGGCGTCGCGCCCCCGCCGCCGACCGCGCCGATCGCGTAGACGAGCACGGCGACGGCGAGGGCACCGGCGAACGCGAACCACACGTAGCCGAGTGCCGAGGTGATCCCGCCGAGGCTGATCGCGCACACGACCGCGAACGCCGCGCCGCCGTTGACCCCGAGCAGCCCCGGGTCCGCCAGCGGGTTGCGGGTGACCGCCTGCATGATCGTGCCGGACAGGCCCAGCGCCACGCCGACCAGCAGGCCCGCGAACAGCCGCGGGATCCGGTTGATGACCACCTCGTGGTCGCTGTTGCCCGGCTGCTGGTGGCGCAGCGCGTCGAGGATGACGCCGAGGCCGACCTGCCGCGCGCCGACGGCGATCGCGAGCATCGACACCGCCAGCAGTAGGACGGCGAGCCCGGCGAGCCCGAGCATCAGTCGTCCCCGACGCCGTGACGCCGCCGGCACCGCTCCAGCCGTCCCGGCCGCGCGGGCCGCGCGGGCCGGGGCTGACAGGTCGGGTGATCGGTCAGCCCCGGCCGGCGTCACCGGTTGCGGCGGAGCCGCGACCGTGACGTCGGCCGATGTGGTGGGCGTCGCCGACGGCGGCACGGTTGGGGTCATCGATCAGGCTCCGGCCTTGCCCGCGGTCTTGTCGAGGTACGGCCGCAGCTTGTCGAGCGAGTACGGGATCGACAGGGGCGACGGCGTGTTCAGGCCGACGATCGTCGCGTAGTCGAGGACCGCCACCGTTCCCGGAAGCTGGTCGAAGCCCGGGATGTCCTTGAGGTCGCTCTCGTCGCCGCCGTTGATGAGGAAGGCCAGGAGGTCGGCGCGCAGCAGGTCGGCGCGCTCGGTGCTCACGTTGACCCTCGTCTCACCGGTCTTCGCGGCCTCGTCGAGTACCGGCTGGTAGAGCTTCATGCCGAACTCCTCGAAGAACAGGCTGGAGCCGTCCTTCGGGTCGCCGACGATGTACATCGAGTCGCCGACGATGTACTGCGCCAGGGCGAACGTCTTGCCCTTCAGCTGGGGCAGCTCCGCTGCCGCGGCCTTCACCGGCGCGTCGGCGTCGGCGATCACCTTGTCGGCCTTCGCCGTGTCGTTGAGGAACTGCCCGGCGGTGTGGGTGAGGTCCTGCCAGGCGGGCACCGCGTCGCCCGGCGGGCCGGCGATGGTCGGCACGCTCGCGGACAGCAGTTTGTAGGTCTCCTCGTCCTGGATCGCGTAGGCCGCGACGACGAGGTCCGGGTGCAGCGCGAGGATCTTCTCAACCGGCAGCCCGTCGGTCACCGAGATCTTCGTGGCGTCTGCGGGGAGCTTCTGCCATGGGACACCGCTTGCTGGCATTCCCGGGTCGACCGCGTACCCGACCGGTTGGACGCCCATCGCGAGCATCACGTCGGTCCACTGCAGGTCGAGGGTGACGATCCGCTTCGGGACGGTCTTGATCGTGGTGGTGCCATATGTGTGCTGGACGGTGACCGGGGTCGCCAGGGCGGACGAGTCACCCGTCGAGGTGCCTGTCGTACCGGAGGAGTCGTCGTCATCGGAACCGCAGGCGGCGGCGGTGCCGGCGAGGAGCACCGCCGCGACCAGCGCCAGGACCATTCGCCACATTCGGCTGGATCGGAACATGAAGTTAGCCTTACCTTAGTCTTCAGCTGATCGTCATCCAGCCGACCATGTGGCGTCCGTCACATGACGGGTCGGACGCCTCGGCATGCCCGCCCGTCGGGGGCGGCTCGCGCAGTGCGTAGCGCGCATCGCCGCAGGTCATAGCATGACATATTTAGCTTTGGCTTACCTAAGCTGATAGACACCTGGGGTGGCTCGGCTGCCCGGCCCGAACCGGACGGTGCGGGGCCGGCCCTCGCGCGTGGCGCGGCGTATCCGGCGCAACCCTTGGATCTGCCCGGACCCGACGGAAGGAGCTGCCCGTGAACGTCGTCGTGCCACCGCCCACCGACGGTGGTGCGCCGCCCGCCGATGGCGACGCGCCGGCGGCCCACGACGGCACCGCGCATGCCGGCGGCGCGCACTCCGGCGCCGCACATGCCGGCATCGCCCACGCTGGCGCCGCGCACTCCGGCGCCGTGCCGTCGACCGGCACGGCAGGCCTGGCGGGCGGCGATCAGCCGACTGGCGGAGATCTGCTGCGGGCGGCGGTGCGCGGCCAGCGGCGCCGGCTGGCCGGCGGCGTCGTGGGGGCGATCTGTCACCAGGGCGGCGAGGCCCTCGTGCCCGTCCTGATCGGTGTCATCATCGACCGCGCGGTCGCGACCGGCGCGACCAGCGGCCTGCTTGCCTGGCTCGGGGCGCTCGCCGCGGACTTCGTCCTGCTGTCCCTGGGCTTCCGGTTCGGCTTCCGGGTGACGGTGAACGCCTCCGAGTGGGCCGGGCATGACCTGCGCCTCCGGGTGGCGGCACGCGTCGTCGACGACCGCGGCGGGGCCGAGGAGGGCCGCCTCGCCGGCGAGCTCACGAACCTGGCCACCAGCGACGTCCGGCGTGCCAGTGCCGTCAACCTGGTCATGCCGGGCGGCACCGCCGGGTTCGCCGGCCTGGTGGTCGCGGCCGTCGCGCTGCTGAACGTGTCGATCGTGCTCGGCCTGCTGGTGCTGCTCGGCACGCCCCCGCTGCTGTGGCTCTCGCACCTGCTGGGCCGGCCGCTGGAGCGGCGCAGCGCGGTCGAGCAGGAACGCGCCGCGCGCGCGTCGGGCGTCGCCACCGACCTGGCCACCGGTCTGCGGGTGCTCAAGGGCATCGGCGCGGAGGATGCCGCGGTGGCCCGTTACCGGCGCACGAGCCAGGACTCGCTGGCCGCGACGCTGCGGGCCGCCCGGGCCCAGGCGGGGTTCGACGGCGCGGTGCTCGTGCTCAACGGGATCTTCCTGGCGGTGGTGGCGCTGCTCGCCGGGCGGCTGGCGGCACACGGCGAGATCAGCATCGGCGGTCTCGTCACCGCGGTGGGGCTCGCCCAGTACCTGCTCAGCCCCCTGGGCATGGTGACCACCGTCATCGGCCAGTTCGCCCAGGCCCGAGCGTCGGCCACGCGGATCGCCGCTGTCCTCGGCGCGCGGCCGGCGGTGGCCGGCGGGCGGGCGGACCCGCCGGCGCACCCGCACGGCCGCCTGCGGATCGGCGGCCTCGCCTGCGTCGACGGGCTGCGCGGCGTCGACCTCGATGTCGCCCCGGGAGAACTGCTGGGCCTGGTCGTCACCGACCCGGACGCCACCGGCGCCCTGCTGCGCTGCCTGGCGCGCGAGCGCGACCCGGACGCCGGTGTCGTCGAGCTCGACGGCGTGTCACTCGCGGACCTCCCGCCCGGCGAGGCCCGCCGGCTGCTCCTCGTCGCCGACCACGACGCCGACCTCTTCGCGGGCACCCTCGCCGAGAACGTCGCCTCCGGCCTCGCCGCGGACGGACCGGCCATGTTCGCCGCGGCCGACGCGCCGACGCGCGCCGCCGCCCTGTCGTCGGCGCTGGCGGCAGCAGGGGCCGACGAGGTGGCGCGGGCGCTTCCCGACGGCGTCGACACGGAGATCTCCGAGTTCGGTCGGTCGCTGTCGGGCGGCCAGCGCCAGCGGGTCGCGCTCGCCCGCGCGCTCGCCGCCGACCCTCCCGTGCTGGTGCTGCATGAGCCGACCACCGCCGTCGACACGGTCACGGAGGCCCGGATCGCCACCGGCCTGCGCGAGCTGCGGCGCGGGCGGACGACGGTGCTGGTCGCGACGAGCCCGGCGCTGCTGGCCGTGACCGACCGGGTGGTGATGCTCGACGGCGGCGGCGTGCGGGCCGACGGCACGCACCGCGACCTGCTCGACAGCGACGCCGGCTACCGCGCGGCGGTGCTCGCGTGACCGCCCCGGGCGGATCGACGGCCGGCACGGCGCCGGGGGCGGTGCTGCTGCCGACCGCGAGCGGCGCGCGCACCGGGGCCGCCGTCGGCGAGCTGTTGCGGCCGCGGTGGGCGCTGGCCGTCGCCGCGCTGGTTGCGGTCGCGGCGGCGACGGGCGTCGGGCTGCTGACGGCGCCGATCCTCGGGCACCTCGTCGACCTCGCCGTCGACGGTCACCGGGCCGCCGCGATGACGACGCCGTTCCTGTTCCTGATCGTGGTCGCGGTCGTCGCCGGGGCGCTGACGATGGTCGGTGAGTCGCTGGTCGCGCGCCTCGGCGAGGACATGCTCGCCGAGCTGCGCGAACGGCTGGTGGCCCGGGCGCTGCGCCTGCCGCTGGAGCGGGTCGAGGCGGCGGGGACGGGTGACCTGACCGCCCGGGTAACCAACGACGTCGGGATGATCGCCGACGTCGTCCGGTCGGCGCTGCCGCAGTTCGCCCGCGCCGGTCTGACGATCGGGCTCACCCTGGTCGGCATCGCGGTGCTCGACTGGCGTTTCCTGCTGGCCGCGCTGCTGGCCACCCCCGTCCAGGCCGCGACGGTCCGGTGGTACGCGCGGACCGCGCCGCCGGTGTACGCCACGCAGCGGATCGCCGCCGGCGCCCAGCAGCAGCAGCTCCTGGAGACGGTCGGCGGCGCGGCGACGGTCCGTGCGTTCCACCTTTCCGCGCGCCAGCTGGGACGGGTCGAGGAGCGGTCCGCGACGGCTGTCCGCTGGACGCTGTCGGGGACCGCGCTGATCACCCGGTTCTTCGGCCGGCTGAACCTGGCGGAGTTCATCGGGCTCGCCGCGGTGCTGTCCACCGGTTTCCTGCTCGTCCGGCACGACGCGGTCAGCATCGGCACGGCGACCGCGGCGGCGCTGTACTTCCACAACCTGTTCAACCCGATCAACGCCGCCCTCAGCCTCGTCGACGACGCCCAGGCCGCCGGCGCGAGCCTCGCCCGCCTGGTCGGCGTCATCGACCTGCCGGACGAGACCGCCACGGCCGCGGCACCGCCCCCCCAGGGCACGCGTGCGGCGGACGGCAACGGGCGTCGCACCGCGCGGCCGCCCGCCGAGGCGTCTTCCGTCGTCTCCACTGCTTCCGTCGTCTCCACTGCCTCCACCGGACCGGCCCCCGCCGGCGTGCTGGCCGGGGCCGGCCAGCAGGTCGCGACGGCGAGGCCCGTGGCGCCCGGCGTCCTGGTCGAGCCGAGCGCGGCGTCCGTGAGCGTGGCCCGGGTGACGTTCGGCTACCGCCCGGGGCATGACGTGCTGCGGGACGTCGATCTCGCGGTCCGGGCGGGGGAACGGGTCGCGCTGGTCGGCGCGAGCGGCGCCGGCAAGACGACCCTGGCCAAGCTGATCGCGGGTATCCACCTGCCGTCACGCGGCTCGGTGTCGATCGGCGGTGTCCCGCTCGACGAGCTCGGGCCGGCGGCGACGAGGCGCACCGTGGCGCTGGTCACCCAGGAGGTGCACGTCTTCGCCGGCCTGCTGACCGACGACCTCCGGCTGGCCGCGCCGGGCGCCACCGACGACGAACTGCGCGCCGCGCTCGACACGGTCGGGGCCCTCGCCTGGGTGCAGCTGCTGCCGGCGGGCCTGGACACTGTCGTCGGCGAGGGCGGCCACCGGCTGACCGTCGCCCAGGCACAGCAGCTGGCGCTCGCGCGCCTGGTCCTCGCCGACCCGCCGGTCGCCATCCTGGACGAGGCCACGGCCGAGGCCGGCAGCGCGGCGGCCCGCGCACTGGACGCCGCCGCCGACGCGGCGCTGCGCGGCCGCACCGCCATCCTGGTCGCCCACCGGCTCGCCCAGGCGGCCACGGCCGACCGCGTTGTCGTGCTCGACGAGGGCCGCGTCGTCGAGTCCGGCCCGCACGCCGAGCTGCTGACCACGCCCGGTCCGTACGCCACCCTCTGGTCCGCCTGGACCGCCCACCGTCCGGACGCTCCTGGCGGGTCCGTGCCGCCCCTCGCCCCGAGGAGGGCCTGATGGCCGCCGACCTGGCCGCGGCTGATCTCGCCGAGCTGCGGCGGCCGGTCCGCGGGCGGACGATGGTGGGGGCCGTGCTGCAGGCGCTGGCCGCGGTGCTGGCGGTGACGCCGGCGGTCGTGCTGGTGGAGATCGCGCGGCGGCTGCTGAACGGGTCAGGGCAGCCCGTGTGGCCGCTCGCGTGGCTGGCGGTCGGGCTGCTCGTGGCCCGGTTCGTGCTGTACGCGTCGGCGAGCCTGCTCAACCATCTCGCCGACGCGGACCTCGCCTACCTGCTGCGCCGCCGCCTGACCGAGCAGCTGAGCGCGCTGCCGCTGAGCTGGTTCGCGGGCGGCGTGTCTGCCCGGGTGCGCGCCACGGCGCAGGACGACGTCGCGACGCTGCACCACGCGGTGGCACACGCCCGCGGGGACCTGGCCTCAGCCGTGGCCGGCCCGGTGGTGGTCGTCGGCTACCTGCTCTGGGTGGACTGGCCGCTGGCCCTGCTGACGGTGGTGATGGTCGGCGCGGCCCAGGCGATCCGGATGCGGGTCCAGGTCCGTGCCACGGAACAGATGGGCCGCATCGCGGCGGCGAACACAGAGCTGACGGCGGCGGTGCTCGAGACGGTGCGGGGCATCAGCGTCGTCAAGACGTTCGCCGGCGGCCGGGGCGCGGCGCGGTTCACCGCGGCCGCGGCGCAGTACGTCGACGCCGACGAGCAGGCACAGCGGATCTTTCTGCGGCCCCGCGGCGTGGCCAGGGCGACGGTCGCCCCGGCGACCGTGGTGTTCGCGGTCACCGCCGTCGGGACCGGGCTGGTCGCGGCCGGGTGGAGCGACCCGGTGGACCTGGTGGCCTTCACCCTGCTCGCGGTCGGCCTGTTCGAGCAGCTCACCCCGATCTACCTCGCCCAGGACCTGCGGGAGAGCGCCCAGGGAGCGGCCGGCCGCATCGGCGAGCTGCTGCGGGAGCCTCAGCAGCCGGCCGCCCGGCACGGGCGGGCCCGCGCGGTGGGTACCCCGCTGACGGTGGAGTTCGACGACGTCCACTTCGGCTACGCGGACGGGCACCGGGTCCTGCACGGCGTAAGCGCGACACTCGCGCCGGGCACCGTGACGGCGCTGGTCGGGCCGTCCGGGGCGGGGAAGTCGACGCTGGCCATGCTGTTGGCGCGCTTCGCCGACGTCTCCGAGGGCGCCATCCGGCTCGGCGGCGTCGACCTGCGCGACCTCGACCGGGACGACCTGTACCGCCACGTCGGGTTCCTGCTGCAGGACGCCGTCCTGCTGCGCCGCTCGATCCGCGACAACATCGCCCTGCCCGTCCCGGACGCGAGCGAGGAGGCGGTGCGCGCGGCGGCCCGCGCGGCCGCCGTCGACGACCGGGTCCTGGCGCTGCCGCGAGGCTACGACTCGGTGGCCGGCGAGGACGCCCTTCTGTCCGGCGGGGAGGCGCAGCGGGTCGCGATCGCGCGGACCCTGCTCGCCGGGACGCCGATCGTCGTCCTCGACGAGGCGACCGCGTTCGCCGACCCGGACTCCGAGGCCGCGATCCAGGACGCGCTGGCGGAGCTGGCCGCCGGCCGCACCCTGCTCGTGATCGCGCACCGCCTTTACACGGTCACCGAGGCCGACCAGATCCTGGTCCTCGACGAGGGGCGCATCGTCGAGCGCGGCCGGCACGGCGACCTGCTCGCCGCCGACGGGCGCTACGCCCAGCTCTGGCACGCCCAGCAGGGGAGTGAACTGTGACGGACGATCCGCTGCGGGGCCTCATCCCGGCCGGTCAGCACCGGCCGCTGGGCCGCTACCTGGCGGCGGTGGCCGCCTACGCCGTGAGCGAGGGCGTCGCGTTCGGGGTGCTCGTCCCACTGCTGATCGCCCTGCTCGACGGCCGCGCCGCCACCGCCGCCTGGTGGCTGATCCCGCTCACCGCCGCCGCCGGGGTTGGCTGGTTCGCGCACTACTACCTCGGGTCGCGGGCGCTGCGGATGTCCTCGGCCTGGCGCCGCGCTCTCTACACCCGCATCGGTGACAAGGTCGTGACGCTGCCGCTGGGCTGGTTCGACGGGCCGAGGGCCGGCCAGGTGCCGCAGCTGATCGTCGGTGACGTGGCCCGGGTGGCGAGCACTGTCTTCCTCGTCCAGGCCCTCCTCGGCGCGGTCCTGACCCCGGCCACGATCGCGGTGTTCCTGCTCGTCTTCGACTGGCGGGTCGGGCTCGCGGCGCTGCTTGTCGTCCCGGTCGTGCTCGCCGCGCTCTCGGTCGGCCGCCGGCTGACGGAACGTACCGAGGCGGCCAACCACGCCGCGACCGCCGAGGCCGGCAGCCGGCTGGTCGAGTTCGCCGGCGCCCAGCCGACCCTGCGGGCCACCGGCAACGCCGCCGCCGGCCGCGTGGGCCTCGACGAGGCGCTGGCCGCCCAGCACCGGGCGGCGCGGCGCGAGATCGTCGGCTCGCTGCCCGGCGAGTACCTCGGCGAGCTCGGCATCCAGCTCGCCTTCACCGCGCTGCTCCTCACCGGCCTCGCCCTGGCCACCGACCATCAGCTCGCGCCGGCCCGGATGATCGCCGTCGTCGTCCTCGGGATCAGCCTGCTGCGCCCGCTTGACGCGCTCGTCGGCCTCGGCGGGGTGCTGCGGGCCTGCCAGTCGTCCGCCGGGCGGATCGACGAGCTCCTCGCGGTCGAGCCGCTCCCGGAGCCCGCGGCCGGCCAGCCGATCGGCGACGCCGGGATCGAGCTCGCCGACGTCCGCTTCGGCTATCCCGGCGGCCCCGAGGTGTTCACCGGGCTGACGCTGACGATCCCGGCCGGCCGCACCACCGCGCTCGTCGGCGCGTCCGGCTCGGGGAAGACCACCGTCACCAAGCTCATCGCCCGCTTCCACGACGTCGGCGCCGGCTCGGTGCGCGTCGGCGGCGTCGACGTCCGCGAGCTCACCAGCGCCGAGCTGCTCGGCCACATCGCGCTCGTGTTCCAGGACGTCTACCTGTTCGACGCCACCCTCGAGGACAACATTCGCTTCGGCAACCCCGACGCCACCCCGGAACAGGTGCGCGACGCGGCCCGGCGCGCCCAGGTGGACTCCATCGTCGCCCGGCTCCCGGACGGCTGGGTCAGCCGCGTCGGCGAGGGCGGCCGGCTGCTGTCCGGCGGCGAACGCCAGCGCGTCGCCATCGCCCGCGCCCTGTGCAAGGACGCGCCCATCGTGCTCCTCGACGAGGCCACCGCGTCCCTCGACACCGAGAACGAGGCCGCGGTGCACGCGGCCCTGGCGGAGCTCGCCGTCCACCGCACGGTCCTGGTCATCGCGCACCGCCTCGACACGATCGTGCGCGCCGACCAGATCGCGGTCCTCGACGGTGGCCGCGTCGTGGAGTGCGGCCCGCATGCCGAGCTGCTGGCCCAGGACGGGCGATACGCCGCCTTCTGGCGCGAACGCGGCCGCGCCCGCGGGTGGCGGCTGCACGCCGGCGAGCGCCTGGACCGGGAGCCCGCCGACCAGACAAGCCCATAAGGCGGGTGCCGCGCTCTCCGAGGTGGTCGCGGCCCTGGCGTCGGGCGGTGGCCGGTCCTTGCCGTCGTCCGCCGGTCGGTTTGCCGGATGTAGGTTAACCTGGCCTTACTTGTCGGGCCGGACTGTGGGGCGGTTGGTGCGTACTGTCACGGACGGCGTTCCCGCCGAGCGTCCGCCGGCCCCCTCGGCACACCCGCCGAAGGGCGACGCGACGGCGACGCACCCGCCCGTCCCGGTGGTCGGTACGTCCGCGGCGATCCTCGCGGTCGCACCGGTGCCCGCGGCCGTCGGGGAGTCCCAGGCCACGCGGCTGCGCCAGGCCCGCTGGCGGCTGTGGGAGCCGCGGCGGCGGCGGTTGCCAGGTCTGACGCTCGCGGTGGTCGTGCTGGCCGGGGTGTGCCTGCTCAGCGTCTGGATCGGCGCGAACCATCTCCCGTTCACCGTCGTGTGGCGGGTCCTGTGGCACGACGACGGCTCGCAGGCCGCCGTGGTCGTCCACGACCTGCGGATCCCGCGCACGCTGCTCGGCCTGGTGGTCGGCGCCGCGCTGGGCGTCGCCGGAGCGCTGACGCAGGCGCTGACCCGCAACGACCTGGTCGAGCCGGGGATGCTCGGGGTCAGCATCGGCGCGTCCGCCGCGGTCGTCGTCGCGATCTCGGTCTTCGGCATCACGAGCCCGGCCGGCTACGTGTGGTTCTCGCTCGTCGGCGCCGCCGTGACCTCGGTCGCCGTGTTCGCGATCGGCGCCACCGGCCGCTCGGGGACGTCGCCGGCGACCCTGGTCGTGACCGGCGCGGCCGCCACCGCCGTCCTCGGGTCGTTCGTCTACGCCGCGCTGCTGCTCGACACCCGCACGTTCGACCAGTTCCGGCACTGGGACGTCGGCTCGCTGGCGGTGCGGGGATCGGGCAGCCTGACCGCGACGGCGCCGATCATGGCGGCCGGTCTCCTCATCGCCTGCACCCTCGGCCGCCCGCTGAACGCCCTCGCGCTGGGAGATGAGGCGGCGCGCGGGCTGGGCGTCCGCCTGCACCGCGCCCGGGTGTCGGGTGCCGTCGCCGTCGTCCTGCTCTGCGGCGGGGCGACGGCCGCGGCCGGGCCGATCACGTTCGTCGGCCTGGCCGTCCCGCACATCGCCCGCGTGATCGCCGGTCCCGACAACCGCTGGGTCCTGCCGTACTCCGCGGTGCTGGCCCCGGTCCTGCTGATCGGCTCGGACCTCGTCGGCCGGGTGATCATCGCGCCGGGAGAGCTGCAGGTGGGGGTCGTCACGGCCTTCGTCGGGGCGCCGGTGTTCATCGTGCTGTGCCGCCGCGCGAGGCTGGGCCGGGCGTGACCACAACCGCCGCCACCTCCGCCGCCCGCCCGTCCGTGTGGCGCCACCGGGTCGCCCGGTTCGGCGGCGACGCGGTGTCCGTCCGGGTCGTCCCGCGCTCCGTCGCGCTGAGCTGTGGTTTCGTCGTGGTGATCGTCGCCGCCGGCGTCGCCACGCTGACCACGGGGGACTACTCGATCCCGGTCGGCGACGTCGTGCGCGCCCTGCTCGGGCACGGCGACGGCGGCACGGACTTCGTGGTCAACACCCTGCGGCTGCCGCGCCTGCTGACCGGCCTGCTGGTCGGCGCCGCGCTGGCGCTGTCCGGCGCCATCTTCCAGAGCGTCTCGGACAACGTGCTGGGCAGCCCGGACATCCTCGGCTTCACCACCGGCTCGGCCACCGGCGCGGTCATCGTCCTGCTGGTCCTGCGCGGCGACGCGACGCAGGCGTCGCTGGGCGCGCTGGCCGGCGGCGTCGCCACCGGCGCCGCCGTCTACCTCCTGGCCTACCGGCGCGGCCTCGCCGGCACACGGCTGGTCCTCGTGGGGATCGCTACGGCGGCGCTGCTCAATGCCGTCAACTCCTATCTGATCACCCGGGCGACGCTGGCGGACGCGGTCACGGCGCAGGTCTGGCTGATCGGCAGCCTCAACAGCCGCGGCTGGGAGCAGGTCCGGCCGCTGGCCGTGGCCCTGGTCATCCTGGTGCCGATCGGCGTGTACCAGGGCCGCCGGCTGGCCTACCTGGAGCTGGGGACGGACACCGCGAAGGCCCTCGGGGTCGACGTCGAGCGGTGCCGCCTCACGCTCGTCACGGTCGCGGCGGCGCTGGCGGCCACCGCGACGGCGGCGGCCGGCCCGGTCGGCTTCGTCGCCCTGACCGCGCCGCCGCTCGCCCGCTGGCTCACCGCGGCGCCGTCGCCGCCGCTGGTCCCGACCGCGCTGGCCGGCGCGGCGCTGGTCACGGTCAGCGACCTGGCGGCGCAGCGCCTGTTCGCCCCCACCCAGCTCCCGGTCGGCGTGGCGACCGCCGCCATCGGCGGCATCTACCTCGCCATCCTGCTGGTCCGCCAGCGGCGGTCGGCGTGACACCGCGCGGACGGCACCCACGGGTGACGGCGCGCCCGGCCGGTCGACGACGGGCCGGGCCGACGAAGGAGGACCGCCGATGACGCGGCTGAGCGCCCGTGATCTCACCCTCGCCTACGACAACCGGGTCGTGGCCCGCGAGCTGGGGATCGACATCCAGGACGGCGCGTTCACCGTCATCGTCGGCCCGAACGCCTGCGGCAAGTCGACGCTGCTGCGCGCGCTCGTCCGGCTGCTGCGGCCGAAGGCGGGCGCGGTCCACCTCGACGGCGCGCTGATCTCGTCGTACTCGACGAAGGAGGTCGCCCGCCGGCTTGGCCTGCTGGCCCAGTCCGCGACCGCTCCGGCCGGCATCACCGTCGCCGACCTGGTCGCCCGCGGCCGGTACCCGCACCAGCGGCTGCTGCGGCAGTGGTCCCGGGAGGACGAGCGGGTCGTGGCCGAGGTGATGGCCAGGACCAACGTCACCGAGCTCGCCGACCGGATGGTCGACGAGCTGTCCGGCGGCCAGCGCCAGCGGGTGTGGCTGGCGATGGTCCTCGCCCAGCGGACGCCGATCCTGCTGCTCGACGAGCCGACGACGTTCCTGGACATCGCCCATCAGGTCGAGGTGCTGGACCTGTGCGCCGAGCTGCTCGCGGGCGGGGGGCACACGCTGGTGGCCGTGCTGCACGACCTCAACCAGGCCAGCCGGTACGCCGACCACCTGGTGGCCATGCGCGACGGGCGGATCGTCGCCCAGGGGCCGCCGTCCGAGATCGTCACCGCCGGCCTCGTCGCGGACGTCTTCGGCCTGGCCTGCCGGGTCATCACCGATCCGGAGTCGGGGACCCCGCTGGTGATCCCGGTGCACCGGCGCCGCCGCCCGGCCGAGCCGGGGACGGCCGCCCAGACCGCTGCGGAGACCTCCGGGGGGACAGCGGTTGTGGAGACCTCCGCGGGGACAACGGTGGAGACAGCCGGGCAGGCGGTCGGGGTGCTGAGCGTGGCGGCCGCTTCGGACGGATCGGCTGGACCGCTCACGGAGGCGAGCGAACCCGTCGACATGGGTTGACTCGTATGTAAAATTTAAGTTAGCTATACCTAAGTATGTCGGGCAGGTAACCGCCGCCCGCTGTCGCCGATCATGCGGGCCGCGGGCGCTCGACGCTGCCCGCCTGGAGGCCGCGCGCAGCGGCTGATCGGACGGCGCGGGCACGATCCGGTCAGGACGGTGCGGAGTTGGACAGCGCGACGGGCAGCCGGCTGCTGCGGTCGCGGCTGCTGGAACGGCGCGGCGAGCTCGCCCTCGGTGGGATGGCCACGGTCGTCCAGCAGACCGCGATGCTCGCCCTCCCGTGGTGCGTCCAGCGCGCTCTCGACCGGGGCGTCACCCCGCGCTCGGTGCACGGCACGCTCACCTGGGCCGTCCCGACGGCGCTGATCGCCGTGGTGTTCGTGCTCGGCGGCGCCGGCGGCCTGTGGTGGTCGGGCCGGGCCGCGAACCGGGTCGCGCATTCGCTGCGGGCGGCGCTGGTCCGGCGCGTGTCCGTCCTCGACCGCCCCGCCCTCGGCCGCTACGGGCACGGCGACCTGGCCACCCGGGTCACCCGGGACGTCGACCTGGTCCGGCTGTGGGTGCAGAACCTCTCGATCTGGGTCCGGATCGTCGTGACGATCGTCATCGTGCTGCCCGCCTTCGCGCTGCTCGCCTGGCCGCTGCTGGTCGTGGGAGTGGTGACCATCCCGCTGGTCGCGCTGGCGAACGCGTACTTCCCCGCGCGGTTCGACACGGCGAACGAGAAGCTCTCCTCGGCGTTCGCCACTCGGGCGGACGCGGTGGAGGACCTGCTCTCGGCCAGCGCCGCGGTGCGCGGCCTCGGCGGTGAGTCGGCCCTCGTGCGCCGCCATCACGACCGCAGCGCGGCCCTCACCCAGCACACGATGACGACCGCGCGCATCTCGGCGATGTGGTCGGCCGTGCCGCCGACCGTGCCCCGGCTGGCGATCGCCGCCGGCCTGGCCATCGGCGGGACGGCGGCGCTGCGCGGCGACCTCACCGTCGGTGGCCTGGTCGCCTTCACCTCCTGGATGACCACCCTGACGCTCGCCGTCACGGTCGCGGTCGACCTGCTCTCCGCCCAGGGCCAGGCCCGCGTCGCGGCCGGTCGCATCGCCGAGATCCTGGACACCGCGGTCGACGACGGCGAGCCGGCCGACGCCGAGTCCCCGCCGCCCGGGGCGGTGCTGCGCGCCGCCGCCGTGACGGCGCGGCACGGCGGCCGCCGGGTGCTCGGCCCGGTCGACCTGTCCGTCGGCCCCGGCGAGCTTGTCGCCGTCACGGGCCCGACGGGCAGCGGCAAGAGCACGCTCGCCCGCCTGCTGTGCCGGCTGGAGGACCCGGAGACCGGGACGGTCAGCCTGGGCGGCGTCGACCTGCGCCGGGCGCCCCGCCTGGAGCTCGCCCGCCGGGTCGGCCTGGTGCCGCAGCGGCCGCTGATCCTGGCCGGCACGGTCGCCGACAACCTGCGGGTCGGCCGCGACATCGAGCTCGGCGAGCTGCGGGCGGCATGCGAGGTCGCCGCCGTCGACGACTTCGTCCGCGGCCTGCCCGACGGCTACGACACCGAGTTGGGCGAGCGCGGGGCGTCCGTGTCCGGCGGCCAGGGACAGCGGCTGGCGCTGGCGCGCGGGCTGGTCGGCCGGCCGGACGTCCTCATCCTCGACGACGTGACCGCGGCCGTCGACGCCGCGACGGAGGCCACGATCCTGCGCCGCCTGCGGGCGTGGTCGCCCGAGTCCGCGCTCGTCGTCATCTCCCACCGCCCGTCCGTGCTGGCCGCCGCCGACCGGGTGCTGCGGCTGACGGCCGACGGCACGCCGGCACCGGCGGCCGGCGTACAGGCGCCGGCGGCTGGACCACCCGAGGCGTGGCCAGCGCTGGCACCCGCGCCCGCGCCGATCCAGCGACAGGGTGGCGACGAGGTCGTCGGGGTGGGCGGCGGCAATGGCTGAGGCCGTGCGGCTGCTGGCCGAGGACCCGCCCACCGCCGGCGTCTTCCGGCGCTTCTGGCCCTACCTGCGCCCGCACCGGGCGATCCTGGGCGGCGCGCTGCTGGCGAGCCTGGCCAGCACGGCGGCGGTGGTGGGCATCGCCCCGGCCATCGGCCTGGGGGTCGATGCCGTGACCGTCGGCGACCGGGGCCGGCTGTGGTGGGCGGCCGCCCTGATGGCCGGGCTCGTCGTGGCCCGGATGCTCCTGCTGCGGTGGTCCGAGATCCTGCTGTCCGCGGCCGGGGAGCGAACGATCCGCGGCCTGCGCGAGCTCGTCGTCGAACGCCTCGCCCGCGCGCCGCTGCGCTTCATCGAGGCGCACCGGACGGGCAACCTGCTGCGCCGCTCGACCGGTGAGATCGCCGACCTCACGCTGTTCCTGCGCGACCAGCTGCCCAACCTGGTCAGCGTCAGCCTCACCGTCGTCCTGACCACCACGCTGCTGCTGGTCTACTCGTGGCTGCTCGCGCTGCTGCTGCTCGCGTTGTTCCTGCCGGTCGCGGCCGTGATCGCCGCCTGGTTCAACCGGGGGGCGCCGGCGGCGTTCGGGCGGCAGGCGGCGACGGACGCCACCATGACCGCGACCTTCACGGAGATGCTGGGCGCGCACGAGGCCCTGGTCGCGCCGGGGCGGCCGGACGAGTGGATCCGCCGGTTCCAGGCCGACAACGACGAGCTGCTGCGGGCGTCCGACCGGACGATCGGCGTCCAGAACCGCCTGCAGCTGTTCGGGGTGATCGAGGGCCTGGCCACCGCCGCGCTGCTGTTGCTGGGCGTCTGGCTGGTGCGGACGGGGCAGCTGGACGTGGGCACGGTGGTCGTGTTCGTGGTCGCGACGAGCAACCTGTTCGAGGGCCTGCTGATGCTGGCGGGGCTGGCCGGTCAGGCCCAGGTGGCCCGGGTCGGCCTCGCCCGCCTGACAGACCTGCTCGACGTGCTCCCGCCGGCCCCGCCCGCGGGCCCAGGAGCGCGGGGGAGCGAGCTGCCGGCGCGGGGCGACCTGGTCGCCGACGGGCTGCGGTTCGGCTACGCCGACCGCGCGGACGTGCTGCGTGGCGTCTCGGTCGCCTTCGCCGCCGGTGACCGGGCGGGCCTGGTCGGTGCCACCGGGTCCGGCAAGACCACGCTGGCCAAGCTGCTGACCGGCCTGTACGAGCCGGACGCCGGGACGGTGCGCTACGGCGGGGTGGACCTGCGTGCGGCCACCCCGGAACAGGTCCGGGCGCGCATCGTCCTCATCCCGCAGCAGGTGCACATCATCACCGGCACGCTGGCCGAGAACCTGGCCCTCACGCCGGGCGCCCCGGACCGGGCGGCGATGGAGCGGGCGGTCGACCTGCTGGGCCTGGCCGACTGGGTCGCCCGGCTCCCGGGCGGCCTGGACGCGGACCTGGGTGGGCGCGGCGACCGGCTGTCGGCCGGCGAGCGGCAGATCGTCGGGCTGCTGCGGGCCGCGCTGGTCGACCCGGAGGTGCTGGTGCTCGACGAGGCGACCGCGGACCTCGACCCGGACACCGCGCGGCGGCTGGAGGCGGCCGTCGAACGGTTCCGGGCCGGCCGGACGCTGATCGTGATCGCGCACCGGCCGACCACCATCGAGCGCCTGCCACGGATCGTGCGCGTCGAGGCCGGCCGGCTGAGCTGATCCGGCGCGCGGCGTCGGAGTGGTGGGTATCCGAAGCGCGGGGGTAGACGAATGCGGCGATTTTAGGTAAAGATAACCTAAAGTAAGGCGAACCTAAATCACGGGCGCTGATTTAGCGGGCAGAGATCCAAGGAGACGGGCACCTCATGTCGACCAACCCGTTCGATGACGAGATGGGCAGCTTCTACGTCCTGGTCAACGCGGAGGGCCAGCACTCGCTGTGGCCGACGTTCGCGCCGGTGCCGGCCGGCTGGACGACGGTGCACGGGGCCGCGAGCCGGGCGTCCTGCCTGGAGTACGTGGAGGCCAACTGGACGGACCTGCGTCCGGCCAGCCTGATCGCCCGGATGGAGGCCGACGGCCCAGCGGCGCCGGCGACGGATGCGCTCGCCGCGCGGGGCAGCCGCGACGGCGTCGACTCCGGCACGTCGCGATGACGGCGCCGGTGGTCTACCGCGAACGGACGGTGGCCGGCCTCGGCGACCCGCTCGCCGCGGCGGCCCGGTTCGCCCGCGGTGCGGCCGCGCCGGTCACCGTGTACGAGCAGGACGGCGAATGGCGCTGTGGCTCGGGCGCCCTGGCCGAGATCGTCCTGTACTGGGACGAGATCCGCTACCGGATGGACGGTGGCTGGCGAGTCGAGCCGGTCGAGGGTGACCCGTTGCGCGCCCTCGCCCGCGTCCTGTCCGTCCTCCCGATCGCGGACTGGCGGGCGTGCGGCTGGGCCGGCTTCGAGCTCGGCCCCCGGGAGCTCGGGCTGCCCGGGCCGGTCAGCCCCGACCCGCTCGCCCATCTGGTCATCCCGGCCCGCGAGGCGCGGCTGTCGGCGACCGGCGCGCTGCTGCGCGCGGCCGACCCGGCCGACCTGGACGCCCTGGCCGAGCTCGTGACCGGCGCGGACGCCGCCGAGCCGGGCGAGGCCCGGCCGCTGGCCGACCTGGAGCACGACGCCGACGAGTACCGGCGCACGGTCGCGCGCGCCGTCGAGGACATCGCGGCCGGCCGGCTGCGCAAGGTGATCGCCTCCCGGGTCGTCCCGGTCGAGGGCGAGATCGACCTGGTCGCCACCTACGAGCTCGGCCGGCGCGGCAACACGCCCGCCCGGTCCTTCCTGGTCGACCTGGCCGGCGAGCGCGCGATCGGCTTCAGCCCGGAGACCGTGGTCGAGGTCGGCGCCGACGGCCGGGTCTCCAGCCAGCCGCTGGCCGGCACGAGGGCGTTGCTCGGCGACGACGGCGACGCGGCCCGGCGGGACGAGCTGCTGCGCGACCCGAAGGAGATCTACGAGCACGCGGTGTCCGTGCAGGCGGTCCAGGACGAGCTGCGGCCGCTGTGCGCGCCGGGCACACTGGTCGTGGACGAGTTCATGAACGTCCTCGAGCGGGGCAGCGTCCAGCACCTGGCCTCGCGGGTCAGCGGCCGGCTCGTTCCCGGCCGGGACGGCTGGGACGCGCTGGCCGCCGTCTTCCCGTCGATCACGGCGACCGGCGTGCCGAAGGACGCCGCCTGCGCCGCGATCCGCGGCTACGAGCCGCGGCCGCGCGGCCTCTACAGCGGCGCCGTGATCAGCGCGACCTCGGACGGCGCCATCGACGCCGCCCTCGTCCTGCGGACGGTGTTCCAGCGCGACGGCCGGACCTGGCTGCGCGCCGGCGCGGGCATCGTCGGGGCGTCGAGCCCGGAGCGGGAGCTGGAGGAGACGCGCGAGAAGCTGCGCAGCGTCAGCCGCTTCCTCGTGCCGGCCCGGCCGGCGGCGGCACCTGAGCCGGCCGCGATCCCGGCCGCTTCGGGGCTGGTCGGTTCGGTGACGGCCGAGGATCTCGAGGCGTTGCGGCGCGCCGTCGCCGAGCTCCTGGAGGAGGACCCGGCAGCCCTGGGGGACCAGGACAACCTCTTCGAACAGGGCCTGGAGTCGATCGCCCTGATCAAGGCGATCGGGCAGTGGCGGCGGGCCGGGATCGAGGTCAACTTCGCGGAGCTGGCCGAGACCCCGACCCTCGACGGCTGGTTCAAGCTGTTGACCAGCCGGCGGCCCGCGGCCCCGGCGCGGACCGAGACCGGGACCGGAACGGGACCGGCGGGCGCCGAACCGGTGGGTGCCGAGAGGGTGGAGCCCGAGGCCGGCACCGAGTTCCCGCTGGCGCTGATGCAGCACGCCTACTGGGTCGGGCGCGGCACGGGCCAGACCTACGGGGGCGTCGCCGCCCACCTCTACACCGAGTTCGATGGGAGCGGCCTCGAGCCGGCCCGGCTGTCCGCCGCTACCCGGCGGCTCATCGAACGGCACGAGGCCCTGCGTACCCGGATCACCGACAACGGCGGCCAGGTCGTCGAACAGGTCTCCGGCTGGCGCGGGCTGACCGTCCACGACCTGCGCGGCCTGGACGAGGACACCGCCGCCGCCCGGCTGGCCGCCGTCCGCGACGACCTGTCCCACCAGATGCTCGACATCGAGCGGGGTGAGGTCTTCTCGACCGCGCTCAGCCTGCGGCCGGGCGGCGCGACCCGGTTCCACCTCGACGTCGACATGGTCGCCGCGGACGCCGTCAGCTACCGCGTGCTGCTCGCCGACCTGGCCGACCTGTACGACCGCCCGCACGAGGTCGCGCCCGCGCTGGCCTACAGCTACCGCCGCTACCGGGCGGAGCACGGGGCCGCCCGGCCGGAGGCGGTGGCGCAGGCCCGCGCCGCCTGGCTCGACCGCCTGCCCAGCCTGCCGGGAGCGCCCCAGCTCGCGCTGGCATCGGCCCCGGTGGCGACCGACGGCCCCACCGGACCCGGCGGCCCCACCGGACCCGGCGGCCCCACCGGACCCGGCGGCCCCACCGGACCCGGCGGCCCCACCGGACCCGGCGGCCCGGCGGCGGCGCCGCGGGTGTCGCGGCGCCACTTCCAGCTGCCGCCGTCGGCCCGCGAGGCCCTCGGCCGGGCGGCCCACCAGCGCGGCGTGACCCCGGCGATGGCCGTCGCGACCGCGTTCGCCGAGGTCCTCGGCGGCTGGAGCGCGCAGCCGCGGTTCCTGCTCAACGTCCCGCTGTTCGACCGCGAGCAGCTCCACCCCGACGTCAACCGCGTCGTCGGCGACTTCACCAGCTCGGTGCTGCTGGAGATCGACCTGACCGACCGCGTCCCGTTCGTCGACCGCGGCCGCCAGGTCCAGGCCCGGCTGCACGCCGACGCCGCCCACGCGGACTACTCCGGCGTCGAGGTGCTGCGCGACCTGGGCCGCCGCCACGGCGAGCCGGTGCTGGCACCGGTCGTGTTCACCAGCGCGCTCGGCCTCGGCGAGCTGTTCGACGCCCCGGTGCGCCGGGAGTTCGGCCAGCCGGTGTGGATCATCTCGCAGGGCCCGCAGGTGCTGCTGGACGCCCAGGTCACCGAGCTCGACGGCGGGCTGCTGGTCAACTGGGACATCCGCGAGGGCTCCTTCGCGCCCGGCGTCGTCGACGCGATGTTCGCGGCGTTCGAACGGCTCGTGCGAGACCTGGCCGACCTGGGCTCGGCGAGCAGCGCGGGCGGCGGCGCCTGGGACCAGCCCGTCGACGGCCTCCTCGACGAGTCCACCCGAGCGGTGCGCCGCCGGGTCGCGGCGACGGCCGGGCCGGCGTCCACCCGCCTGCTGCACGAGGGGTTCTTCGCGGCGGCGGAACACCGTCCGGACGCGCCCGCCCTGCTGTGGGACGAGGCGGCGTCCGCGGCTGGACCGGCCGGGGGCCGGTCGCTCTCCTACGGCGAGCTCGCCGAGCGGGCGACGGCCGTCGCCGGCGCGCTGGTCGCGCGCGGCGTCCGGCGCGGCGAGCTGGTCGGCGTCAGCCTCCCGAAGGGGCCGGACCAGGTCGTCAGCGTCCTCGGCGTGCTCGCGGCCGGAGCGACCTACGTGCCGATCGGGGTGGAACAGCCGCCGGCCCGGGTCGCGCAGATCGCCGCGACCGCCGGCCTGCGCACGGTCATCGCCAGCCCGGCGGCCGGCCAGGACTGGCCAGCCGGCGTGACCCCGCTCATCCTCGACGACGCTCACGAGGCCGCCCCGCGCGGCGCGCTCACGCTGGGCGCGGCGGACGATCCCGCCCGCCTCGACGAACCCGCCTACGTCCTGTTCACCTCAGGGTCGACCGGCCAGCCCAAGGGCGTCGAGGTCGGGCACCGGGCCGCGATGAACACCATCGACGACCTGATCGACCGGCTGGAGCTCGGCGCGGGGGACCGCACGCTGGCCGTCTCGGCTCTCGACTTCGACCTGTCGGTCTTCGACATCTTCGCCCCGCTGTCCTCCGGCGGCGCGGTCGTGATCGTCGACGAGGAGTCCCGGCGCGAGGCGACCCGGTGGGCCGAGCTCATCGCCGGCGGCGTCACGATCCTCAACTGCGTGCCGGCCGTGCTGGACCTGGTCCTGTCCGCCGGCGTGCCGCTGGGCGGCAGCCTGCGCGCGGTGCTGCTCGGCGGGGACCGGGTCGGCGTCGACCTGCCGGGCAGGCTTGCGGCAGCCGTCCCAGGCTGCCGGTTCCTGGGGCTCGGCGGCACGACCGAGACCGCGATCCACTCGACCGTGTGCGAGGTCGCCGGGGGCGGCCCGGTGCCGCCCGAGTGGCGCTCGGTGCCCTACGGCAAGCCGCTGCGCAACGTCGCGCTGCGTGTCGTGGACACCCTGGGCCGCGACTGCCCCGACCACGTCGCCGGCGAGTTGTGGATCGGCGGCGCCGGCGTCGCCCGCGGCTACCGGGGCGACCCGGAACGCACCGCGGACCGGTTCGTGACCCACGAGGGCGCCCGCTGGTACCGCACCGGCGACCTGGCCCGGTACCAGGCGGACGGCACCGTCGAGTTCCTCGGCCGCCGCGACCACCAGGTCAAGATCAAGGGATTCCGGGTCGAGCTCGGCGAGATCGAGGCGGCACTCGGCTCCGTGCCCGGAGTCCGGTCCGGGGTGGCCGCGCTGACGCCCGGCGCGGGTGGCCGGCCGCCGGCGCTCGGGGCTGTCGTCGTCCTGGCCGCGGGGACCGACGAGACGCAGGCGCCGGCCGCGGTCCAGGCGGGCCTGCGGGCGCTGCTGCCGCCGCACATGGTGCCCGACCGCATCGTCGTGGTGGCCGAGCTCCCGCTGAGCGCCAACGGGAAGATCGACCGGCGGGCGGTCGGCGCGCTCCTCGAGCGCGAGCTGGCCGGGCCCCACCGCGCCTCGGCACCGCCGCGGTCGGACCTGGAACGGGTGATCCGGGCCGTCTGGCGGGAGGTGCTGGGCGTCGACGAGTTCGGCGTCGACGAGGAGTTCTTCGCTCTCGGCGGCGACTCCGTGCTGGCCACGTCCGTCGTGGCCCGATTGCGTGAGGAACTCGACACCGGCGAGGTGACGGTGCGGATGGTCTTCGGCGCACCGACGGTCGCGGGGCTCGCGGACAACATGCGCGCGGCCGAGGCACTGCCTGGGCGGCTCGACCGCGTCGCGGCGATCGCCTGGGAGATCGCCGCGCTCTCCGACGACGAGATCGAGGCACGGCTGCTCGACGCCACCGACCAGGCCGGCTCGTCCGACCAGGCCGGCGCCGCCGGCGCCTCCGCCGGCACCGCCGGGACGCAGCAGTGAGCGCCCCGCTGGTCACCGACGCCGCGGCCCAGCCGGACACGGCCGGCGGCTGGGTCCCCTGGCCGGAGGAGTTCGCCCGCCGCTACGTCGCCGAGGGCTACTGGCGCGGCGGCCCGCTGGGCGACCGCCTCCGGGACTGGGCCGCCCGGTCCGGCGCCGCCACGGCCGTCGTGGCCGGGCCGGCGTCGTGCCCGGTCCGGCTCTCCTACGCCGAGCTCGACCAGGCCGCGGACGACCTGGCGGCCGGGCTCACCCAGCTCGGCATCGCGCCCGGCGACCGCATCCTGGTCCAGCTGCCGAACCGCGCCGAGTTCGTGACGCTCCTGTTCGCGATGCTGCGTCTCGGTGTCATCCCGGTGCTGGCGCTGCCGGCGCACCGCCGGGTGGAGATCGAGCACCTCGCCAGCCTGTCCGGCGCCGTCGCCTACGCGGTCCCGGACACGCACGAGGGCTTCGACCACCGCGCGCTGGCGAGGGACATCATGGCCACGGTCCCGGCCGTGCGCCACGTGCTCGTGGCCGGCGACGCCGGCGAGTTCACCGGCCTCGACGCGCTCGCGGCGGCCGGCGCGGCCGCGCGGGCCGAGGGGCGGGCCGCGGCGCCGCCCGCCCCCGACCCGGCCGGCGTCGCGGTGCTGCTCATCTCGGGCGGCACGACCGGCAAGCCCAAGCTGATCCCGCGCACCCATTGGGACTACGCGTACAACGCGGCGGCCAGCGCCGAGCTGTGCGGGCTCACCGCCGAGGACACCTACCTGGTCGCGCTGCCCGCGGCGCACAACTTCCCGCTGGCCTGCCCGGGGATCCTGGGGGCGTTCGGCTCCGGGGCGACCGTGGTCATGGCGAGCTCGCCCAGCCCGGAGGTCGCCTTCGACCTGATCGCGCGGGAGCGGGTGACAGTGACCGCCCTCGTGCCGGCGCTGGCGCGGATCTGGGTCAGCGCCGCCGAGTGGGAGCGGCCCGACACCGCGAGCCTGCGCCTGCTGCAGGTGGGGGGCGCCCGGCTGGACGCGGAGCTCGCCCGGCGGATCCCGACGACCCTCGGCGCGCAGGTCCAGCAGGTCTTCGGCATGGCCGAGGGGCTGCTGAACTACACCCGCCTGGACGAGGGCGACGAGCTGGCCTTCACCACCCAGGGCCGGCCGCTCGCGCCGGCCGACGAGATCCGGATCGTCGACCGCGACGGCGCCGACGTGCCCCCCGGCGAGGTCGGCGAGCTGTGGACCCGCGGCCCGTACACCCTGCGTGGCTACTACCGAGCCGCCGAGCACAACGCGACCGCCTTCAGCCCGGACGGCTACTACCAGTCCGGCGACCTGGTCCGGCAGACCCCCAGCGGCAACCTGGTCGTCGAGGGCCGGATCAAGGACGTCATCAACCGCGGCGGCGAGAACGTCTCCGCCGGCGAGCTGGAGGAGCACCTGCTCGCCCACCCGGCGATCGCGCAGGCCGCCGTCATCGCGGCGGCGGACGAGCAGGTCGGCGAGAGCGTCCGCGCGGTCGTCGTCCTCGTGCCCGCGGCGACGCTCACCCTCAAGGCGGTCAAGGCCTTCCTGCGCGAGCGCGGGCTTGCCCGTTTCATGCTCCCCGACCTGCTCACGGTGGCCGACGCGCTGCCGCTCACCGCGGTCGGAAAGATCGACAAGCGGGAGCTGCGGCGCCGCATCGGCTGACGCCGCCCGGCCAGCGCCGCCGGGGCACCGAGCCGTGCACTCGGCCCGGCGCCCGCCACCCCAGCCGTACCCGTGCCGCCCCCCAGCCCACCGAGGCCGGCACCACCGGAAGGACGTGCATCGTGGCAAGTCCCGACTCCGCGCAGCGCAAGCGCGAGCTGCTCCGCCGCCGGCTTGCCGCCGAGCGGCTGACGCGTGAGGTGGCGGGCGGCGCAGGCGGCCGGGCCCGGCGGGAGCCCGGGCGGGGCTACCCGGTCCGCCCGGGGCAGCGGCGGATGTGGTTCCTGTCGCGGCTCGACCCGGGCAGCGCCGCGTACACGATCTCGGCCGCCTTCGAGCTGACCGGTCCGCTCGATGCGGAGGCATTGCGCCGCGCCCTGCTCCTTGTCGCGCGCCAGCACGAGATCCTGCGCACGACGTACCAGATCACACCGGACGGGCACCTGGAGCAGGTATCCCGGGACGACGTCGAACCGGCCTGGCTCAGCGTCGACCTGTCCGCCGAGCCCGCCGAGCCCGCCGAGGACCGCGACGGGCGCGCGCGAGAGATCGCCGTGAGCGCGGCCCGGCGCCCGTTCGACCTGACAGCCGAGTCGCCGCTGCGGGTCACCGTCCTGCGGCATGGGCCGCTGCGGCACACGCTCGCGCTCGCCGCCCACCACATCGCCTGGGACGACGCGTCCTGGGACGTCTTCTTCGGCGACCTGCTGGCCGCCTACAGCCGAGGGGACCGCGACCCGGACACGTCCCAGGACGCCGGGGCGGACGGCGCCGTCCAGTTCCTCGACGCGGCCGTGCTGGATGGCGATCCGCCCGTCCGGCCGGAGGGCCTGTCCTACTGGCGGGACCGGCTGCTCCCGCTGGCCGAGCCGGTGCGCCTGCCCGAGCCGACCCCAGACGACCGAGCGGCCGACGCCCTCGCGGCCAGCGGCCTGCCCAGCGCGGCCGCCGCCGGCCGGCGCGACGCGGGCCGGCAGGTTGTCCACCACGCACCAGCGGAGCTCGCCGGCCGGATCCGGGCGTTCGCCGCCCTGTACGGCGTGACGCCGTTCATGGTGCTGGTCGCCGGCTACGCCGCCCTGATCCACCGGGTCACCGGCGCGACCGACGTCACCGTCGGCTCGCCCGTCGTCAACCGGGACGCCGCCGCGACCGACGGCGTCATCGGCTACTTCGGCAACACCGTCTGCCTCCGGCTGGCGGTGGCACCGGCCGACACCTTCACCGACCTCCTCGAACAGGCCCGCGAGGCATGCCTGGGTGCCTTCGCCCACGCCGACGTCGACCTGGTCGACGTCGTGCGCGCCGTCAACCCGGACCGCTCCGACGGGGTGTCCAGCCTGTTCAGCACGATGTTCGGCGTCCGCTCGCCGGCCGCCGCCGCGCTGCACCGCCATGACCCCGCCGGCGGCGACCTGCGCGGCGAGCGCCGCCCCCTGCACAACGGCACCGCCCAGTTCCCGCTGATGGTGGTGGCCGAGCTCGGTGGGGACGCGGGCCAGCCCGACTCGCTCGAACTGGAGACGACCTTCCAGCCCGGGACGGTGTCGGCCGCGTTCGCCAGCTCCGTCGGCCCGCGCCTTGCCCGGCTACTGACCCGGGTGGTGGCCGAGCCCGACGCGCCGATCGGCCCGGTGGACCTGCTCGACCAGGCCGAGCGTGACCAGGTCCTGCGCGCCTGGAACGACACTGCCGGGCCCAGCCCGACCGAGCCGTGGGAGGCTCTGTTCGCCGCGCGGGCGGACCGCGACCCCGATCGGCCGGCGCTGGTCACCGCCGGCCGGACGCTGACCTATGGCGAGCTGGCCGCCGCGGCCGACGCGTTCGGCCGCCGGCTGGCCGGCCGAGGAGCCGGACGCGGCTCCGTCGTCGGGATCGCGCTGCCCCGCTCGGTCGACCTGGTCGTCGCGCTGGCAGGCGTCGGCCGCGCCGGCGCCGCCTACCTTCCGATCGGCCCCGACTACCCGGCCGACCGGATCGCGTTCATGATCGAGGACGCGGCCCCGTCGGTCGTGGTGACCACACGCGCCCTCGCCCCGCGGATCCCGGCCGCACCCGGCATGGAACTCGTCCTCATCGACGAGCCCGAGCCCGAGCCCGCGGCCGCGGCGGTCGCCGGACCCTGGCCGCCGGCCGTCGACCCGGACGACCTGGTGTACGTGATCTACACGTCGGGCTCGACCGGCCGGCCCAAGGGCGTCCCGCTCGGCCACCGGTCACTCACGAACTTCCTCTCATCCGTCGCCGACACGGTTGGCATCGGACCGGACGACCGGGTGCTGGCCGCGACCACGCTGACGTTCGACCCGAGCACGCTCGAACTGCTCGCGCCGCTGACGGTCGGCGCCTCGGTCCACCTCGTCGAAGGCGAGGCCGCCCGAGACCCGTCCCAGCTCTCCCGGCTGCTGACCACCGGCGCGGTCACGCTCGCCCAGGCGACCCCGTCGCGGTGGCGGTCCATCCTCGATGCCGCTCCCGAGGCCTACCCGGGGGTGCGCGTCCTGTGCGGCGGCGAACCGATGCCGGCGGGCCTTGCCCGGGAGCTTGCCGCGCGCGCGCAGAGCGTCACCAACCTGTATGGGCCGACCGAGACGGCGGTCTGGGTGACGGTGGGCCCCTGGCACGGCGCCGGCGCCGACGGCGGGCCACCGCCGGTCGGCCGGCTGCTGCGCAACACCCGGGCCTACGTGCTGGACGGCGCGCTCATGCCGGTGCCGCCCGGAGTCGTGGGTGAGCTGTACATCGCCGGGGTCTGCGTCGCCCATGGCTACCTCGCCCGGCCGGAGCTGACCGCGGCCCGCTTCGTCGCGAGCCCCTTCGCGGCCGGCGAGCGGATGTACCGCACCGGCGACCTCGCCCACTGGATCGGGCGGACCTCCCAGATCGCCGGGGGCGATCCGGCAGGGACCCCGGGCGAGCTGGTCGTGGCCGGCCGCTCGGACGACCAGGTCAAGGTGCGCGGCTTCCGGATCGAACCGGGTGAGATCGAGGCGGTGCTCGAACGCCACCCGGCGGTCGCGCGCTGCGCGGTCGTCGTCCGCGAGGACGGACCTGCCGGGCGCGCGCTGGTGGCGTACGTCGTCCCGGCGGCCGGCGCGGCCCGCGCGGCCGACCGGCTCGAGCCGGCGCCGGCGGGCCAGCCCGCTGAGGCCTCGGACGGGAGGAGCGCGGCGCTCGCGGACCGGCTCCGCGCGCACGCGGCGTCGTTCCTGCCCGGCTACATGGTGCCGGCGGCCTTCGTGACGCTGCCCGCCCTGCCCACCAACACGAGCGGGAAGCTGGACCGCCGCGGCCTGCCCGCCCCCGACTTCGCGGCGGCCCGGCCCGGCCGAGCGCCCACCACCCGCACGGAGACGGTCCTGCGGGACGTCTTCGCGGCCGTGCTCGGCCAGCCCGGCCTCGGCGTCGACGACTCGTTCTTCCATCACGGCGGGGACAGCATCCTGGCCTTCGCCGTCGTCACCCAGGCGGCCGCCGCCGGCGTGCCGGTCGCGCTGGCCGACGTGTTCATCTCCCCGACCGTCGCCGGCCTGGCCGCCGCCGCGGACGCGGTGGCCACGGCCGAGCTGACGGCCGCGGCCGGTCCGGTGCCCCCGGCCGAGCCGGAACTCGCCGAGCTGGCGCCCGTCGATCCGGCGGACCTCGCCCGCTGGCGTGACCGGCTGCCCGGGCTGACCGAGGTGTGGCCGCTGTCGCCGTCGCAGGCGGGGATGCTGTTCCACCGCCTCGTCGACGGCGACGACACGCCGGACGTATACGTGATCCAGTTCGTCCTGGACCTGGAGGGCGAGCTCGACCTCGACCGGCTGCGGGCGGCATCGCGGACGCTGACCGCCCGGCACGCCATCCTGCGCGCCGCCGTCCTGGCCGACGGCCGGGCACCGGCCCAGGTGATCCTGGCCCACGCCGAGCCGGAGTGGACCGTCGTCGACCTGTCTGCCTGGCCCGCCGCCGAGCGGGCGGCCGAAGCGGACCGGCTGGTCGCGGACGACCGGGCCGCGCGGTTCGACCTGGCGGCGCCCCCGCTCATCCGCTTCCTGTGGGTCCGCACCGGGCCGGACAGCGCCCGGCTGGCGGTCTGCGCCCACCACGTCATCGTCGACGGCTGGTCGCTGCCTCTCCTGCTGCGCGAGCTGTTCGAGCTGGCCGCCGGCTCCGACGCCAACTCCATCGCCGCCGGCGGCTCTGGCCCCGCCACCGACACGGCGGCGGCCCGCCCGCCGGCCGCCCGCCCCTACGCGGACTACCTGCGCTGGCTGGGTGCCCAGGACCGGGACGCCGCGCGGGCGGCGTGGCGCGCGGAGCTCGCCGGCATTGAGGGACCGACCCTGCTGGCGCCCGGCGCCGGCCACCGCGCCGCCGCGCCGGCCGGGGCAGCCCAGTCGGCGGGCGCCGCCGAGCCGGGCCCGGCGGCCGCCCTCGACCGCGAGGTCGACCTGGAGCTGGCCGACCGGCTCGCCGCGCTCGGCCGCGAGCGGGGCCTGACGCTGAGCACCGTGCTGCGGGCGGCCCACGCGGTGCTGCTCGCGCGGGCGGCCGGCCGCGACGACGTCGTCCTCGGCGCGGTGACCGCCGGTAGGCCGCCGGAGCTGACCGGCGTCGATGCCATGATCGGCCTGTTCGTCACCACTGTCCCGGTCCGGGCCACGGTCACCGCGCAGCGGACGTTCGCCGCGCTCATGGCCGACCTCCAGGCCGCCCAGGGCCGGCTGTTCGCGCACCAGCACCTCGGCCTGGCCGACATCCAGGCGCTGGCCGGCCAGGGGGACCTGTTCGACACCCTGCTCGTGCTCGAGTCCTACCCGTTCGACGCGGTCACGCTGATCCCCGCCGGCGGGCCGCGGCTCGCCGCCGTCGACGGTCACGACGCCACCCACTACGCGCTGACCATCCGGGTGATCCCCGGCGACCGGCTTCGGCTGACCTTCGGCTACCAGCGCGGCGTCCTCGACGACGCGACCGTCGCCGGCCTCGCCGACCGCATGCTCGCGCTGCTCGGCGAGATCGCGGCCGACCCGGACCGGCCGATCGGCGCCGTCGCCGCCCTGCCCCCGGCCGCGTGCGCCCAGGCCGCGCTCACCTCGGCGCCCCGGCGCGGCGACTGGAGCGCCGACGCCACCCTGCCCGACCTGTTCGAGGCCCAGGCCCGCCGGACCCCGGACGCGGTGGCGCTGCGCTGGCGCGAAGAGGAGCTCACCTACGCCGAGCTCGACGCCCGCGCCTCCCGGCTCGCGGGGCTGCTGCGCGGGCGGGGCGTCGGGCCGGAGTCGATCGTGGCGGTCGCGCTGCCCCGGTCGACCGACCTGGTCGTGACCCTGCTGGCGGCGCAGAAGGCCGGCGGCGCCTACCTGCCGGTCGACCCGGACTACCCCGCGGACCGGATCGCGTTCATGCTGCGCGACGCCGCGCCGGTGTGCGCGGTGACCACCGCGGCGACCCGGGTGACGCTGCCGACCCGCACGGGCGTGCCCCTGATCGCGCTGGACGACCCGCTGGTCGTCGCGGCCCTGGCCGAGCAGCCGTCGACCTCGCTTGTGCCTCCGGGGACGGGGGCCGCCGGAGGTGCGAAGGAAGACCATTTTCGCACCTCCTTTGGCCCACCGGGCCCGGACGGGCGCGCACGGGCGGACAGCCTCGCCTACGTCATCTACACCTCCGGCTCGACCGGTCGGCCGAAGGGCACCCTGATCCCGCACCGCAACGTGGTGCGCCTGTTCGCCGACAGCCGGGACCACTTCCACTTCGACGAGTCGGACGTGTGGACGCTGTTCCACTCGGTGTCGTTCGACTTCTCGGTGTGGGAGCTGTGGGGGCCGCTCCTGCACGGTGGCCGGCTCGTCGTCGTCGACCACGACGTCTCCCGTTCCCCCGAGCAGTTCCTCGCCCTGCTGCGCCGCGAGTCCGTCACCGTCCTCAACCAGACGCCGTCGGCCTTCGGCGCGCTGATGGCGGCCGAGGCGGCCGCCGGTGGCGGTGGCGATCTCGGCCTCCGCCTGGTCATCTTCGGCGGCGAAGCGCTGGAGGTCGGCCGGCTCGCCCCGTGGTACGAGCGCCACCCGGACGGCGCCCCCGCCCTGGTCAACATGTACGGGATCACCGAGACCACGGTGCACGTCACGTACCTGCGGCTTGAGCAGGCCGACGCCGCGTCCGGGCGGCGCGGCCTGATCGGCGAACCGCTGCGTGGCCTGCGCGCGCGGCTCCTCGACCGCCACCTCGCCCCGGTGCCGCCCGGCGTCGCCGGCGAGATCTACGTCAGTGGCGGCCAGCTCGCCCGCGGCTACCTGGGGCGGTCCGCCCTGACCTCGGCCCGGTTCGTGGCCGACCCGTACGGCGAGCCCGGCGACCGGATGTACCGCACCGGCGACCTGGCCCGGCTGGGCGACGACGGCTCGCTGGAATACCTGGGCCGGGCCGACGACCAGGTCAAGATCCGGGGCTTCCGGATCGAGCCGGGCGAGATCGAGGCCGTCCTCGCCGCCGACGCAGCGGTGGAGCGGGTGGTCGTCGTCGCCCGGGAGGACGGCGCGGACCGGCGCCGGCTCGTCGCCTACGCCGTCCCCCGCGCGGGCCACCACGTCGACGGCGCGGCGCTGCGGGCCCGGGCCGCGGCGGCGCTGCCCGACTTCATGGTCCCGGCGGCGGTCGTCAGCCTGGACGCGCTGCCCCTGACCGGCAACGGGAAGCTCGACCGGGCCGCGCTGCCGGCCCCCGACCTGACCGCCGTGACGTCGGCGCGCCCCGGCGGCACCGACCTGGAGCGCGCGCTGTGCGCGGTGTTCGCCGCCGTGCTCGGCCTCGACCGGGTCGGCGTCGACGATGACTTCCTCGCGCTCGGCGGCGACAGCATCCTCGCGATCCAGCTGGTCAACCGGGCCCGCCGGGAGGGCGTCGAGCTCACCCCGCGCGAGGTCTTCGTCCAGCGGACGCCGGCCGCGCTCGCCGCGCTCGTCGCCGGCCGCGCCGCTGTGCCCGAGCGGCAGCCAGTCCTGGAGACCGAGTCCGCCCGGCCGGCATCGGCCAAGGGGTCCGCCGCCGCGGCGGTCGTCCCGGCCGGGACCTTCGACGCGACGGCCACGGGGATCTTCACCCCGCTGCCGATCGTGGCCCGGCTCGCCGAGTGGGGCGGCGAGATCCGGCGGTTCAACCAGGCGTTCCTGGCCCGGACGCCGGCCGGCACCGACGAGGCCGCGCTGCGGGCCGCGCTCGCCGCGCTGGTCGCGCACCACGACGGCCTGCGTTCCCGGCTGCTGCGGCCCGCGCCTGGCGTGTGGCTGCTCCAGATCGACCCGGCGGCACCCACGGCTGGTGACGGGGCCACCGCTGGTGACGGGGCCGCGGCAGGCACGGCATCGGCAGGCACGGCAGCGGGGGACACGACGGCCGGCGACGGGGCGGCGGACGCCGGCCTGCTGACCCGGATCGACGTCGCCGGGCTCGACCCGACCGCGCTGCGCGCCGTCATCACCGCCGCCTCCGGCTCGGCCGCCGGGCGCCTCGACCCGGACGCCGGGGTGATGCTCCGCGCGGTCTGGCTCGACGCCGGCCCCGGCGAGCCCGGCCGGCTGGTGCTCGTCGCCCATCACCTCGTCATCGACGGCGTGTCGTGGCGGATCCTGCTCGCGGACCTGGAGGCCGCGTACGTCACGGCCCGGTCCGGCGGCCGGCCCTGGCTCGACCCGGTGGGCACCTCGCTGCGCGCGTTCAGCCAGGTCCTCGGCGAGCAGGCGGCCGCGCCGGCCCGGCTCGGCGAGCTGGCCCACTGGCTGGCGACGCTCGCGCCGGGCGGGCGACCGTTCGCCGAACCGGCGAGGCCGGTCACCGTTTCCGGTGGCCTGGCCGAGCCCCAGCCAGGGCCCGGCGCCGTCGGCACAATCGCCGACACCGCGAGCCTGGTCGTCAAACTGCCACCGGCCGCCACGGCCGCCCTGCTCACCGGCGTTCCCGTCGCGACGGGCGCCGAGGTCACCGACGTGCTGTTGGCCGGGCTGCGGCTGGCTGTCCCGGCCCGGCAGGCGGACGGCCAGCCCGGCGGCAGGCCGGCCGGCGCCGATGACGCCGCCGGTGAGGTCGATGGCGACCTTCTCGTCGACCTCGAACGCCACGGCCGCGAGGAGATCGTCTCCGGGGTGGACCTCGCCAGGACCGTTGGCTGGTTCACCAGCATCGCGCCGGTCAGGCTGGCGCCGGCCCGGGCGGAGGCGCGCGCGACGCTCGCCGACGTGACGGCGCGGCTGCGGGCCGCGCCCGATGGCGGCATCGGCTTCGGCATGCTGCGCTACGCCAGCCCACTGGCCGGCCCGGCGCTCGCCCGCGCCGGACGGGCCCAGGTGCTGTTCAACTACCTGGGCCGGTTCGGCGCCGACCGCCGGGCCGACTGGGGGCCGGCCGAGGAGTTCGACGCGCTCGCCGCCAGGCCTGACCCCGGCCTGGGCGTGGGCTACCCGCTGACCGTCGACGCGGTCTGCGTCGAGACCGCCGACGGGCCGGCGCTGCGCGCGACGTTCACCTACCTGACGACGGTGCTCGCGGCGGATGAGACGGCGCGCATCGCCGACGGCTTCCTCGACGCCCTGCGTGAGCTGGCCGCGCTCGCGCCGGCCGCCGCCGCCACCGTCACCACCACCACCGCCGCGACGGCGACGGCTCAGCCGCCGGTCGAGCTGCTCGCGCTCTCGGCGCAGGAGTCGGCTCGGATCGCGGGCGCGTTCCCGGCGGCGGTCGAGGACGTCTGGCCGCTCTCGCCGCTGCAGGAGGGCCTGTACTTCCACTCGGCCCTCGACCAGACCAGCGACGCCTACACCGCCCAGTTCACGTTCGACTTCGACCACCGGCTCGACGTGGAGCGGCTGCGCCGAGCCTGCCAGGCGCTCATGGCCCGTACCCCGACCCTGCGCGCGGGCTTCCTCAGCGACGGCCTGCCTCGCCCGGTGCAGGTCATCGCGCGCGAGCTGCCCGCGCCGGTCGACGAGGTCGACCTGTCCGGCCTGCCCGAGCCCGAGCGGGCAGCCGAGGCCGAGCGGATCGCCGCGGCCGACCGGGCCCGCCCGTTCGACGTCGCCCGGCCGCCGCTGTTCCGCCTGACCTTGATCCACCTGGCCGAGGGGCGCGACCGGCTCGTCGTCAACCGCCAGGTGCTGCTGTGGGACGGCTGGTCCGGCGCCCTGTTCGTCGAGGGCCTGCTTGACCTCTACGCCGCGGGCGGGGACCCGTCGCGCCCGGCGCCGCCCGCGCCGCGCGGCTCGTACCGGGACTACCTGGTGTGGCTGCGCCAGCGGGACACGGCCGCCTCCGAGAAGGCCTGGCGCTCGGCGCTCGCCGACCTGGAGGGCCCGACGCTGGTGGTACCGGCGGCGCGGGGCCTGCAGCCGGTCGCGCCGGCCCGGATCACCGCCGAGCTGCCCGAGGCGACGGCGAGCGCGGCGCGGGCGGCCGTCCGCGCCCATGGCGTCACCCTGAACACGGTCTTCAACGCCGCGCTCGCGCTGGTGCTGGCGACCGCGACCGGGACGGACGACGTCGTGTTCGGCACGACCGTCGCGGGCCGCCCGACGGAGCTCGACGGGATCGACGAGGTCGTCGGGCTGTTCCTGAACACCGTTCCGGTCCGGATCCGGCTCGACCCGCGCGAGACCGTCGGCGAGCTGCTGCGCCGGCTCACGGGGCAGCGGCTGGACCTGCTGGACCACGAGTACCTCGGCCTCGGCGACATCCAGCGGGCCAGCGGCCACCCGGTGCTGTTCGACACCCTCTACGTCCTGCAGAACTTCATCGACGAGGTGGCGAACGACCAGACGAGTGCCCGCCACGGGATCATCGGGGGCGGCAGCCTCGACCACACCCACTACCCGCTCACGTTCGTCCTGTTCCCGGGGGCGCGGATCACGGCGCGGCTGGAGTACCGCGCGGACGTGGTCGCGCCGGAGGCGGCCGAGGGACTGTTCGCCCGCCTCATGGCGACGATCGACGCGCTGGTCGGCGAGGTCGACGCGCCGGTCGGCTCCCTCGACCTGCTGCTGCCCGCCGAGCGGGCAAGGCTCGCGGTCGGGGCGGCGCCGGCGCTGCCGATCGGCGGCCAGACCGTCTCCGACCTGCTCGCCGAGCGGGCCGGCGACCTCGGCGACCAGGTCGCGCTGGTCCTCGGCGCCCAGCGGCTGACCTACCGCGAGCTCGACGACCGGGCGAACCGGCTGGCCCGGCTCCTGATCGCCCGCGGCGCCGGCCCGGAGATCGTGGTGGCCCTGGGGATCGGCCGGACGGTGGACATGGTCGTCGCCCTGTTCGCCGTCCTGCGCACCGGCGCCGCCTACCTGCCACTCGAGCTGGACCATCCGCCCGCCCGCCTGCTCGAGATGGTGGCCGACGCGGGGGCTGAGCTGGTGGTGACCACCCAGGCCGCCGGCAGCTACCTCACCGGCGGGACGGACGCTCCCAGCACGGACGCTCCCAGCACGGACGCTCCCGGCACGAACGCTCCCGGCACGGTCGTGGCCGGCACGGTCGCGCCGGCCGATGGCCCGGACCGGGTCGTTCCGGCCTGGCTGGTGCTCGACGACGAGGCCGTCGCGGCCGAGCTCGCCGCGACCGCCCCCGGCACGCTGTCGGACGCCGAGCTCGGCGCCTTCGCCCGCGGCCGCGCGGACCGGCTCGACCACCCCGCCTACGTGATCTACACGTCGGGCTCGACCGGCCGGCCCAAGGGCGTCGTCACGCCCTACCGCGGCCTGACGAACATGTGGCTCAACCACCGGGACGAGATCTTCGACCCGACCGTGGCCGCGGCCCGGGGTTCCTGCCGGATCGGCGAAGCCGATCTGGGAGGTCGTGGCCGGCGGCTGCGGATCGCGCACACCGTCTCGTTCGCGTTCGACATGTCCTGGGAGGAGCTCCTCTGGCTCGTCGAGGGCCACGAGGTGCACATCTGCGACGAGGACCTGCGCCGCGACGCCGAGGGCCTCGTCGCCTACTGCGATCGCCACCGGATCGACGTCGTCAACGTCACGCCCACCTACGCGGCCCACCTGTTCGAGTCCGGGCTGCTGGACCGGACCGACGAGCCCGCCGCCGGCGAGGCGGGGCCGGGCTCCGGCGCGACGCCGGACCGGGAGGGCGCCCCGGCGAACGGGTACCGTCACCGGCCGCCCCTGGTCATGCTCGGCGGCGAGGCCGTGCCCGACTCGGTCTGGAACCGGCTGCGCGACACCCACGGGACGGCCGGCTACAACCTCTACGGGCCGACCGAGTACACGATCAACACCCTCGGTGCCGCCACCGCCGACAGCCGGACCCCGACCGTCGGCCGGCCGATCCGCAACACCTCGGTCTACGTGCTCGACCGCTGGCTGCGCCCGGTCCCGGACGGCGTCCCCGGCGAGCTGTACATCGCCGGCGACGGCCTCGCCCGCGGCTACCTGGACCAGTTCGGCCTGACCGCGACCCGGTTCGTCGCCGACCCGGCCCGTCCGGGCGGCCGGATGTACCGCACGGGCGACCTGGTGACGCGCCGGGCCGGCGACGGCAACCTCGACTTCCTGGGCCGCACCGACGACCAGGTCAAGATCCGCGGCCACCGGATCGAGCTCGGCGAGGTCACCGCCGCCGTCGACGGCCACGAGGCGGTCAGCCAGTCGGCCGTGATCGCGGCCGACGACCCGGCGACACCGGGCGCGAAGCGGCTTGTCGCCTACGTGGTGCCGGCCGAGCGGTCGGCGGCCGACCGGGCCGCGATCGAGGCCGAACAGGTCGGTGAGTGGCGCCAGGTCTACACCGACGAGTACGAGCGGATCCCGACCGCGCTGCGCGCGGAGAGCTTCGACGGCTGGGACTCCAGCCACGACGGCCAACCGATCCCGCTGGAGCACATGCGGGAGTGGCGGGCGAGGACCGTCGACCGGATCCGGGCGCTCGCGCCCCGCCGGTTGCTGGAGATCGGTGTCGGCACCGGCCTGCTGCTCGGGCAGCTCGCGCCCGGGTGCGAGCAGTACTGGGGCACGGACTTCGCCGCCCCCGTCATCGCGAAGCTGCGCGCCGAGCTCGCCGCCGACCCGGCCCGCTTCGGCCAGGTCGAGCTGCGCCACCAGCCGGCCCACGTGACCGACGGGCTGCCCGCGGCCTTCTTCGACACGATCGTCATCAACTCGGTGGTCCAGTACTTCCCGAGCGCCGACTACCTGCGGTCGGTGCTGCGCGGCGCGCTCGACCTGCTCGCCCCCGGGGGCTCGCTGTTCGTCGGCGACGTGCGGGACCTGGGCCGGCTGCGCGTGTTCCACAGCGCGATCGAGCTCGCCCGCTCCGGCCACGCGCCCGCCGCCACCGCGCCTGTGCGGCCCGGCCCCGACCCGGCCCGGCTCGCGGCGGCCGTCGACCGGCGGGTCCTGCTGGAGAAGGAGCTGGTGGTCGCGCCGGCGTTCTTCGCCGACGTGGCCCAAGTCGCCGATCTTGAGGTGTGCGTGCGGGTCCGGCGGGGACGCCACCGCGACGAGCTCACCCAGCACCGCTACGACGTCGTGCTGCGCCACCCCGGCCCGGCGGACACCGGCACCGGGCCGGCCACCGCCTCACCCGGCGCTGAGCCGGACCCGTTCGTCACGGCCTGGGGCGTCGACGTGCACAGCCTGGACGAGTTCGGCGCCTTCGTGCGCGCCCGCGGACCGGAGCGGATCCGCCTCACCGCGATCCCGGACGCCCGCGTCGCCGCCGACGTCGCCGCGGCGGGGCTCGACCCGGTTGGCCGGGCGGGCTCGGCGGACGCCGAGGCCGGCGCCGTCGATCCGCATGACGTGTACGCGCTGGCCGACGCCCTGGGCTACGAGGCAGCCGTGACGCCTCGCCCCGACGACGCCGGACGGCTAGACGCCGTGCTCGTGCGCGGCTCGGGGCCGGCGGCCCTCCCGGTGACCCGGCCGGCCGCGGACCCGGCCGGCCGGCCGCACCCGGGGGCGGCGCTGACGAACGACCCGACGGCGGCCCGCGCCGCCGGCGCGCTCGTCGGCCGCCTGCGCGCCGACCTGGCCACCGTCCTCCCGGACTACCTCGTCCCGTCGGCGTTCGTGCCGCTGCCGGCCATTCCCCGCAACGCCAACGGCAAGCTCGACCTGGCGGCCCTGCCGCCGGCCGAGGCGGCCGCGGCGCCGCGTTCGGGCCGGGCGCCGGCCACCCCCGTCGAACGGACCCTGGCGGAGCTGTTCGCCGACGTCCTCGGCCTGCCCGAGGTGGGGGCGGACGACGACTTCTTCGCGCTCGGCGGCCACTCCCTGCTCGCGACCCGGGTGGTCAGCCGGGCCCGGGCTGCGCTCGACGCGGAGCTCGCCATCCGGGACCTGTTCGACGCGCCGACGGTCGAGGCGCTGGCGGCGAAGGTAGCCAGCCGCACCGTGGCCAAGCGCCCGCCGCTGGTCCCGGCGCGGCGCCCCGAGCGGATCCCGCTCTCGCCGGCGCAGCGGCGCCTCTGGCTCGTCGAGGCGCTGGCCGGCGGCACCAACGCCTACAACTACCCGCTCGCGTTCCGGACGGGCGCCCGCCTCGACATCGCCGCGCTGCGCGCCGCCGTGACTGACCTCCTCAGTCGGCACGAGGCCCTGCGCACGGTGATCGACGTCGTCGACGGCGAGCCCTACCAGCGGATCCTCGACTCGGCCGACGCGAACCTCGGGGTCGAGGTGCTCAGGTGCGCCCCGGACGAGGTGACTGGCTGGATCACCCGGGCCGCGGCGCGCCGGTTCGACCTGACCCGCGAGGCGCCGCTGCGGATGGCCCTGCTGCGCTGCCCGGACGCCGACGTGCTGGTGGCCGTCCTGCACCACATCGCGACGGACGAGTGGTCGGACCGCCCGTTCCTGCTTGACCTGGACGCCGCCTACGCCGCGAGGCTGGCCGGGCACGCGCCGGACTGGGAGCCGCTGCCGGTCCAGTACGCCGACTACACGCTCTGGCAGCGCGACCTGCTGGGTGAGCCCGGCGACGAGGACAGCCTGGCCACCAGGCAGCTCTCCTTCTGGCTGGAGGCACTGCGCGGCCTGCCGGAGGAGATCCCGCTGCCGCTGGACCGGCCGCGCCCGGATGCCCGGGACGGTGCGTCCGCGAGGGTGGCCCGCGTCCTGACCGCACCGGTGGCGACCGGGCTGCGCGCCCTGTGCGCGGCCACCGGGACGAGCATGTCGATGCTCGCCCACGCGGCCATCGCGACCCTGCTGCACCGGCTGGGCTCCGGCGACGACATCCCGATCGGCGTGCCCATCGCCGGCCGGACCGACGCCGCCCTCGACCGCCTCGTCGGATTCTTCGTGAACACACTGGTGATCCGGTCCGATCTGACCGGCGACCCGACCTTCCGGGACCTGCTGGGCCGGACCCGCCAGACCGACCTGGCCGCCTTCGACCACCAGGACCTCCCGTTCGAGGAGGTGGTCGCGGCGGTCAACCCGCGCCGCGCGCCCGGCGTCAACCCGCTGTTCCAGGTGATGGCCGGCTACCACCACCTGGCCGACGACGACCGGGAGCTGCTCGGGGCGCCGGTGGCCTGGATCAGCCCCGAGGCCGGGACGGCCAAGTTCGACCTGGACGTGACGTTCGTCGACCGGTTCGCCCAGGGCGAGATCACGGCGCTGGTCGAGTTCGCCACCGACGTGCTCGACCCGGACAGCGGCGCCCGGCTGGCCGACCGGCTGGTCCGGCTGCTCGCCGAGATCGTCCGCGGCCCGGACCTGCCGGTCAGCCGGCTGGAGATCGTCGACGAGGCTGAGCGCGCGGCCGCCCTGCGCGTGTCCCGTGGCCCGGTGCGGGCGCTGCCCGGCCTGAATGCCGACGCCGGTGCCGATGTCGGTGCCGCCGAGGCGGGGACGACGGTGCCGGACCTGCTTGCCCGGGCCGTCGCCGTGTATCCCGACCGGGTCGCGCTGGTCACCGCCGAGGGCCGGACGACCTTCGCGGAGCTGGGGAGAGAGGCCGACCGGATCGCCGGCGTGGTGTCCCGCCTGGGCGCCCGCCCCGAGGCGGTGGTGGCGCTCGCGCTGCCTCGCGCGCTGATGGTCCCCGCGATCTTCGGCGTGCTGGCGGCGGGCGCGAGCTACCTGCCGATCGACGTCGAGGCGCCGGCGGACCGGCTGGCGTTCCTGCTGGCCGACGCGGCGCCGGCGGCCGTCCTCACGACCAGGGCCTTCGCGAGGCTGCTGCCCGCTGTCCCGGCCGCTGTCATCCCGCTCGACGTCCCGCTGCCCGACGCCTCGCCGCTCGACGGCCGGACGCTCGACGCCGCGCCGTCCGACGGCCCGGATCGTGACGCCGCCCTTCCCGACGGCGCGTCCGAGTCGGCCCGCCGGCCGGCGGCGCGCCGGCGCCGGCCCGACCCGGCCGGCGCGGCCAGCGTGATCTACACCTCGGGGTCGACCGGCGTCCCCAAGGCGGTCGTCGGCACCCACCGGGGCCTGGTCAACCTCTTCGCCTCGCACGCGGTCGACCTCATCGCGCCGGCCGAGCGTGCCGCCGGTCCCGGTCGGGGCGCCCGGCGTGTCCTGCACGCGGCCTCGTTCAGCTTCGACGGCTCCTGGGAGCCGCTGCTGTGGCTGCTGGCCGGGCACGAGACGCATGTCGTCGACGAGCGGGTCGCGCGGGACGCGGCCGCCCTCGTCGACTACATCGAGCGGACCCGGATCGACGTGCTCGACCTGACCCCGACCTACCTCCAGGAGCTGGTCAAGAACGGCTTCCTGCGGCCGGCGGGCCACCGGCCGGGCGTGCTCCTGGTCGGCGGCGAGGCCACCCCGCCGGCGCTGTGGGAGCGGCTCTGCTCGCTGCCCGGGATGGTGGCCCACGACCTGTACGGGCCGACCGAGTTCTCGGTCGACGCCTACGGCTGGCACAGCGCGGGTGGCGTCCCACGGCCGGCGGCCGACAGCGCGGACTCGGCGGCCGAGGCCGGCGCTGGTTGGGCCGCGCCCATCGGGAACACCGGCGCGTACCTCCTGGACGCCGCGCTGCGGCCCGTTCCCGACGGGGTGGCGGGCGAGCTGTACCTGTCCGGTCCCGGGCTCGCCCGGGGCTACCTGCGCCGCGCGGGCCTGACGGCGGGCCGTTTCGTCGCCGGCCCGTTCGGCGCGGCGGGGGAGCGCATGTACCGCACCGGGGACCTGGCGCGCCGCCGGCCCGACGGCTCGCTCGCGTTCCTCGGGCGCGCCGACGACCAGATCAAGCTGCGCGGGTTCCGGATCGAGCTCGGCGAGATCGAGCGGGCGCTGGAGGCGGCGCCGGGTGTTGCCCAGGCGGCGGTCTGGTTCCGCCCGGACGCCCCGCCCGCTCTCCAGCTCGTCGCCTACCTGGTGCCAGCCGCCGTCGCCGCCGTCGCCGTCGCCACTGCCGCCACTGCCGCCACTGCCGACGCGGCCGGGCCGGGCGCGTCCGGCGCGACGGCCGGGTCGGACCCGGTCGAGGCCGCCCGCGCGCACGCGGCCCGGGTGCTGCCGGCGTACATGGTGCCCCAGGCGTTCGTCGCGCTGGACCGGCTGCCCCGCACGGTCAACGGCAAGCTGGACCGGGCCGCGCTGCCTGAGCCGACAGCGCCCGCGCCGGCCGGCGGCCGCCGGCCCCGCGACGCGCGCGAGGAACTGCTCGCCGAGCGGTTCGCCGCCGTGCTGGGCGCCCGGCGGGTCGGGACCGACGCCGACTTCTTCGCCCTCGGCGGCCACTCGCTGCTCGTCATGCGGCTGTGCGCCGCGATCCGGTCGACGTTCGGCGTGGAGATCACGCCGCGCGCGGTCTTCGAGGACCCGACGGTCGCCCGGCTCGCGCGGCGGATGGACCAGGCCGGCGCCGCCCGTCCGGCCGTCGGCCGCGCGCGGCGCCCGGTGAACCCGCCGCTGTCGTTCGCGCAGCAGCGCCTGTGGGTGCTGGCGCAGGTGGAGGGCCCCAGCTCGACGTACAACATCCCGATCACCTGGCGGCTGACCGGGCCGCTGGACCTGGCCGCGCTGCGCGCGGCGGTGGACGACGTCGTCGCCAGGCACGAGGCGCTGCGGACCGTCTTCCCCGCGCCCGGTGGCGAGCCGGTCCAGTGGATCCTCGACCCGGCCGACACGGAGATCCCGTTCGACGTCGTCGAGTGGGCGTCCGTGGCCGGGGGCGGCGGCGGCCGGCCCGTGCCGGAACCGGGCGACCCGGTGCTGGCGGACGTCCTCGCCGAGGCCGCGGCCTACGCGTTCGACCTGGAGCGCGAACCACCGATGCGGGTGACCGTCGTCCGGTGCTCGCCCGAGCTGCACATCGCGCTGTTCCTGATCCACCACATCGCCGCTGACGAGGGCTCCGACCGGCCGCTGGCCCGCGACCTGTCCGCCGCGTACCGGGCGCGGGCCGCCGGCGCCGCGCCGGACTGGGCGCCGCTGCCCGTCCAGTACGTCGACTACACGCTGTGGCAGCGGGAGCTGCTCGGCGATGAGGCCGACGCGACGAGCCCCGCCGCCACGTCGCGGGAGTTCTGGCGCCGCCAGCTCGCCGGCCTGCCGGCCGGGCTGGCGCTGCCGACCGACCGGCCGCGCCCGGACGAGCCGACCCACACCGGCGGGATCGTCGAGCTGTCGATCGACGCCGAGCACGTCGCCGCGCTGCGCGCCGTCGGCCGAGCCCACAACGCCAGCCTTTTCATGGTGCTGCGGGCCGTCGTCGCGACCCTGCTGCACCGGTTGGGCGCGGGCGACGACATCCCGATCGGCAGCCCGGTCTCCGGCCGGGTCGACGACACTCTCGACGACCTCGTCGGCTTCTTCCTCAACACGGTCGTCCTGCGGACCGACCTGTCGGGCGACCCGACGTTCGGCGAGCTGCTGGGGCGGGTCCGCGACAGCGACCTCGCCGCCTTCGACCACCAGGAGCTGCCGTTCGACCGGGTCGTGGACGCCGTCAACCCGCCACGGCTGCTGGCCCGTCACCCGCTGTTCCAGGTCATGATCGTGTACCTGGCGGCGTCCGACGCCGTCGGCGAGCTGGCCTTCGACGGCGTGGGCGCCCGCCCCGAACCGGTGCGGACCGCGAGCGCCAAGTTCGACCTGTCCTTCGACTTCCTCGAACGGACCGGCGCCGACGGCGGCCTGGTCGTCGGCGTCCGCTACAGCGACGACCTGTTCGACCGCGCCAGCGCCGACCGGCTCGGCGAGCGGCTGCTGCACGTTCTCGCCGCGGTCGCCGCGGACCAGCCGGCACCGGTCAGCGCGTTGGACGTCGGCGGCGAGGTCGAGCGCGCGTTGGCGGTGAGGAAATTCGAGGAGGCGGCGCCGATTTCCGCGCGGACCGCCCGGCCGGTGGCGGGGCGCGTGCCCTCGAACGAGATCGAGGCGACGCTGGTCGCCGCGTTCGCCGCGGTGCTCAAGGTCGACGAGGTCGGCGTCGACGACGACTTCTTCGCCCTCGGGGGCGACAGCATCGTCGCGATGCGGCTGGTCAACCGGATCCGCGCCGCCGGCCTCACCGTGACCCCGCGGCTGCTGTTCGGCCACCGCACCCCCGAGACGCTCGCCACCGTCGTCACCCGCCGCGCGCCGTCGCGGTCCACCGCCGCTGCTGGCGGGCAGACCGGGCAGGCGGCCGGTGGCACGGCCGAGGCGGGCCCCGAGCCCGCCGAGGTCGTCGTCGCCCCGCCGACGCCCGCGCTGCAGGCGGTGCGCGGCCGCGGCACCGAGACGGACGGGCGCCTCGCGTTCGCGTCCTTCTCCTCGCCGGTGCTGCTGCGCACCCCCGCCGGTCTCGACCTGGCGACGCTGGTCGCGGCGATCACGACGGTCGTCGACCACCACGACGTCCTGCGGGCCCGTCTCGTCCGCTCGGACTCCGCCAGGCCGCTCCCGGACGGCGCGGCGGCGACGGGCGCCGACGGCGGTCCCGCCTGGTCGCTGGCGGTCGCGCCGCGCGGCGGCGTCGAGGTCGGGCGCTGGGTCCGCCGGGTCGACGCGGCCGACCTCGCCGCGGGGGAGGGCTTCGACGGCGCGGGCGGGCATGCGCTGGTCGCCGGGCTCGCGGCGGCGGCGAACGCCGAGCTCGATCCGGACGACGGGCAGACCATGCGCTGCGTCTGGCTGGACGCGGGCGGCTCCCGTCCCGGCCGGCTGCTGCTGATCATTCACCACGCGCTGATCGACGGCGTCTCCTGGCCGGTCGTGCTGGAGGACCTCGCGGCCGCGGCGAACGCGCTGGCGGCGGGCGGGCGGCCCCGGCTCGCGCCCGTCCCGGTCTCGTTCACCGACTGGGCGCGCCGCCTCGACGAACGGGCGCGCGCGGCGGAGACGGACCAGCGGCTGCCTTTCTGGTCGGGCCTGCTCGACCGCGCCACGCCCGTGGTGTGGACGGCGCACCCGGCCGGACCGGCCGACTCGGCGGGCCCGCGGGACCCGGCCGGTCAGGCGGACCCCGTCGGTCAGCAGGACGCGGCCGGTCAGGCGAACACGGCCGGTCAGGCGAACGCCGTCGGCGTGGCCGGTCGGGGCGGCGACGACCAGGCGGCGGCGCTCACGGTGAGCCTGCCGCCGGAGCGGGCGGCGCCCATGCTGTCGACGGTTCCCGCCGCGTTCGGGGTCGGTGTCGACGAGCTCCTGCTCGCGGCGCTGTCCCTGGCCGTGGCCGACCAGACCCAGCCGGACCGCGCCGGCTCGTCGGCGATGGTCGCCGTGGTGCAGGCCCACGGCCGGCAGGAGCAGGTCGTCGACGACCTGGACCTGTCCCGGACGGTCGGCTGGCTCGCCGAGATCTTCCCGTTCCTGCTCGAGCGCGCCCCCGACGACGGCGCCGTCTTCGGTGACCGTTCCGTGGACGCCACGGTGGCGCGGGTGCACGCGCTCATGGGTCAGATCCCCGACGGCGGAACCGACTACAGCATGCTGCGCTACCTCAACCCGCGGACCGCGCCGGTCCTCGCGGCGACGCCGCTGCCCACGGTCTACCTGAACTACGTGGGCCGGCTGACGCGGGGCGAGGTCGCGGACTGGTCGGTCGCCGCCGAGGACGAGGAGCTGTTCGCCGACTGGAACGCGGACCAGCCCGACCCGTTCCCGCTCAGCCTGATCGTCCGGGCCGTCGACGGCCCGGACGGCCCGGAGCTCGGCGCGCGGTGGTCCGTGGGACCGGACGGTCCGCCGGCGGGGGTCCTGCGCGGCCTCGCGGCCTCGTGGACGCGGGCGCTCGACGCCCTCTCGGCCCGCGCCACGCGCCTGGGGGAGCCTGCATCCTCGGCATCCGTCTCAGACAGCGCCAGCTGAGCCGCCCCGACCAAGCCATTCCAACCGAGCCACGCAACCGAGCCACGCCATGACCCGGGTCGGGACCGGCCCGCGGCTGACCAAAGAGAGAAACCACAGTGCGAGACAGGCTGAAACTCAGTGGGGCGAGCATGGCCGGCACGACGGATGCGCAGGATGCGCACCGCGAGGAGATCCTGGACCTGGCCATCGGTCCGGTGCCGGAATGGGGCACCGGCTGCGCGCGGGACATGATCGCGACGCTGCGGTCCAGCGCCGAGCCGTTCCCCTGCATCTTCGCGACGGCCGCGGCGAACCGGGGCGGGCTGCGGTTCGGCTTCGTCGACGACCTTGACGACGAGCGGACCTGGTCCGTTCTGCCGGACATACTCGCCACCTACCTCTCGGTCTACCAGTCGATATCCCGGAACACCTCACTCGTCGTGTTCGTCGGGTCCGGCGGCGAGACGGTGGGCGAGTGGACCGACGACGTCCTCGGGTACGAGCGGCGGTTCTGGTCGTTGCTGCGGTACCTGCACGACAGCGACGGCGAGCCCTGGCCGTCGGACATCCCGACCGACACCGACACACCGGGCTGGGAGTTCAGCTTCCGCGGCACCCCGATCTTCGTCGTCTGCAACACGCCGGCCCACCAGCGGCTGCGCAGCCGGAGCAGCCCGGTCTTCAACATCACGTTCCAGCCGCGCTGGGTCTTCGAGGGGCTGGAGCCGCACACCCCGCGCGGCGCCGCCGCCCGCAGGACCATCCGCGAGCGCCTCCGCCGGATGGACAAGGTGGACTCGACCCCGCTGCTGGGCTCGTACGGTGATCCCGCCAACCGGGAGTGGAAGCAGTACTTCCTGCGCGACGACGCCTCGGTCCCCGCCAGGTGCCCGTTCCACGCGGGACCGCGAGCCGGTCGCGGCGAGTTCCGGCTGACCGCGGCGGAACCGGCCCACGCAGACAGCAAGAGGTAGGGCGCGCACCGCCGGTCGCCCACCGTCGCCGACCAGCGCCTTGTCGTTCATCGTGGAACTGAAGGGAACACTGCCGATGGTCGCGAGCCGGCCCTCAACCCCCTCCTCGCACCGGTCCGGCGACGACGCCGAGGCCGGCCCGGAGATGACCGTCGGGGTGCCCGTGCAGTGGGCGGCCGCCCTGGTGGTCGCGCTGCTCGGTGTGCTGCGGGCCACCGGAGACCTGGCCGGGTTCCGCGCTGACGGTGAGGTCGAGTTCCTCGGCCCGGTCGACAGCCAGGACCGGCAGCACGCCCCAACCACCAGCCCCGCCGGGAGAGGAATCCGATGACTCCGGACCAGACGACGCTGGCCGAGCTCAGCAGGCCGGACAGCCCACTCGACGCAGCGCCACTCGACACAGCCCCGCTGGCCACGGCGCCGGCTCCGCCCGCGGCCGGACAGGTCCACCCGCACGAGGCGGCCGAGCGGCCCGGCCCGTCCGGACCCGTCGGCCCAGCCGGGTTCGACGACCTGGCCCGCCGGGTGGAAGCCGCCCGGCGCGGGCCGGGCGCGCACGCGCTGGTGCGCTCGTTCGCGTCGAACCCGGCCTTCCGCCCGGCCGAGTGGGAGGAGCTGACCACCGAGGACGACCCGTACCGGCGCCCGGTCCGGCCCGCCGACCTGGCCTGGCTGGACTACGGCACCCCGCTGCGGCCCGAGGAGGTGCTGAAGCTCTCGGGGCTGCTCGGGCACCGGATGCTGCGCAACATCTACGACGCGGACCTGCTGTACCTGCCGCCGAGCCGCGACGCGGCGGCCGAGCGCGACGCGGCGGACTTCTACGGTGAGGCGAACCGGCTGCGCGGCGCGCTCGCCCAGCCGATTCTCGAACACCACCTGTTCTCGTTCCTGGCGCACCAGCGCCCCTCCGTGCCGGGCAGCCCGGCGGAACCTGCCGCCAACCCCGAGACAGCGCCGGCCGGCGGGACCGACGCCGGCGCCGGCGCGGGTCACAAGCGCCTGGGCGGGCTCCTGCGCGAGCTGCACGGCTACTGGGAGGAGCGCCGGGACCGTCCCGGGGATGCGTTCGCGGTGCTGCGCGGCACCCGCGACCGGCGGGAGGCGACGACGTTCGCGCTGCTGCAGCTCTCGGCCTACCTGCCGGCGGGGCGCGCCGCGACCGCCCGGGCGTCACTCGGCGAGTACGACCTCGCCCAGCCCGCCGCCCGGGCGCTGCTCCTCGGCGACTACCAGCGCTGGGTGGCCAGCTCGGCCGCGTGGACGGCCCTGCTCGCCGCGGCCCGGCTCACCCCGGGGGCCGGGGCGTACTGGCAGCTCTACCTGAACACCTCGCTGGCCCGCGGCAACCATCTCCACCAGCTGTCCCGGTCGCCGCGACGGCACGCGGAGCTGCTCGGCGCGTTCGTGCACCAGCGCATCGACGACGTGGCCGTCGCCACCGCGTGGGCGGACGCGGTCGAGGACGGCCTCGGCGAGCGGACGGCCCTCTTCGCGTCGGTTCCGGCGGTGGCCCCGGCGGCGCTGGACGTCCTGGTCGACACGCTCCTCGCCCCGCTGCTCGCGCTGTATGGCGACGCGGCGCTGGCCGCCTTCCACACCGGCTTCGCCGACGCGGCCCACCTCGCCCGCCTGTGGGACCGGGACCTAGCCGCGCAGCTGGCGTGGGCGGACTCGATCGACGAGTACAAGGCGAAGGCCGAGGCCATCGACGCATACCTGACGGCGGAGCGGATCGAGGTCGACCTGGACACGTTCGTCGAGTCCTGCGACGAGACGTCGACGACGCACGTCCACGACGAGCACCGGCTGGTCATGATCGAGTCCGGTGACATGCACTTCTGGAACAACGTCACCCACAAGATCGCGCTGAGTGACGGCGACAAGATCCTGATTCCGAAGTCGCGGCTGCACGGGTCCACCGTGCTGTCGGGATCGTGCACCTACCACCAGCCGATCATTCCGGACGACATGTACCTGAAGTTCTGAGCCCGCCGACGCGACCACGTCACCCAGGGCTCGGGCATGTGCTCGTCGTGCCCTGGTCTGGGACGACCGGCCGGTCGTCCCAGACCACCTGATCGTTCCGTGGCGGGCCGCGGAGCGCCGTTCGGGAATGGGCTCCGGGCGGCGGTCGTCGCGGATCGCCGCGCACACCTCGACCTTCGACAGCTTCGGCACCGGCACCCCTCACGCAGAAAGCCGTGCGACGCACCTTGGCCCAGAACGTGTGAGCCGTTCATGATCTGGTGTGATTTTCGGGCTATCACTTCGAAAATCACACCAGATCATGAAGCTCGCCTCCGACGGGAGCCGGCGGAGCGAGCCGCCGCTCGACCTTCTTCCGCACGTCCTCCGCCAGGAGCCGCGTGACCCCGGCGAGGGCGGGGAGCTGGTCGGGATCAGTCGTGAGCGCCTGGAAGACCTGCCCGACGGTTATCCCGTGATCGGGCCGGCGCAGAATCCTGATCGGGTCCCCGGCGGAGACGTCTCCTTCACCCAGAACCCGGAGGTACGCGCCGGGCGTGCCGCGCTGGATGAAACGCTGAATGAGGTCGGGGACGTCCCAGAAGCCGGCGAACACGCGGCATGGTATGCGCGGCGCCGTCACCTGGAGCACCGCGGACCCGATGGCCCACATCTCGCCGATCAGAGCACCGGTGACATCTATCCCCAGTGAGGTCAGATTCTCGCCGAAACTGCCGGGAGGGATGCCGCGGTCAAGCGCGCTCTCCCACCAGGAGAAATCCTCCTGGGCGTAGACGTACGCGGCGCGGTCGACACCGCCGTGAAACGTGAGGTCGCAGATGGTGTCCCCGGTCAGGCCGACACGGCCGACGCGCACCGGCCCGCTGACGGGACGCTTGTCGATCCCGCTCCGGCCCTTCCGCCCGGTCCACGCGTCATTCCGGACGACGGCGAGATTGACCGCAAGAAGACTCCCCATCGGATACCCCAACATCCGCAATGAAAGACCTTGAACAGAGGCTACGGTCTCGCGGCCGGGCGGGGACGGTCCCACGCGGCGGTCGCCCGGCGGACCTGGCATCTGGAGGCAGTCCGTGATCACCCGAAAAAGGTTTGTTAGGTAAGGCTAACTCTTGTGTAGGTAAGGCTTACCTGCTAATCTTCCTGCGCGTCAGGTCCGACTTGGCCTCCGCCGCCCTCGGGAGTTGGCCGTGTGTGTGCCGGGGCAGGCTGGATCTTGCCCGCTGACCGAGGGGAACGATGGTGAGTTCGCGCTCTGGCGACGGTGCGTTGCCGGCCCGGCCGGTCGACGGACCGGCGACGCTCGAGAACTTCAACGACTTCAGCGTGCCCGCGGCCATCACGACCGTCGTCGATCTGTTCACGGCCCAGGTGCGGAGCACGCCGGAGGCGACCGCCGTCGTGGCTCCCGGGGCGCGGATGACCTACGGGGAGTTCGGGGCGCGGGTGTTCCAGCTCGCGCGGGTACTGCGCGCCCGGGGCCTCGGCCCGGAGGACATCGTCGGCATCCGGCTGGTCCGGTCCGCCGAAATGGTCGTCGCGCTGCTCGCGGTCATGGTCGCCGGCGGGGCCTTCGTCCCGATCGAGCCGGGATGGCCCGACCAGCGGCGCCGGCGGGTGCTGGCCGACGCGCGGGCCCGGCTGATCGTGACCGATGCGGAGGCGCCGGCCACGCCCGGCGGCCTGGTAGACGGCGGCCTGGTAGACGGCGGGTTGGTCGACGGCGGGTTGGTCGACGGAGTGCCGGCCGTCCCGGTCGACCTGGACGCCTGGTCCTGGGGCGCCGAGTCGGCCGAGCCGCTCGATCTGCCGATCCCACCGGCGGGGCTGGCGTACGTGATCTTCACCTCAGGGTCGACCGGCGCTCCCAAGGGGGCGATGATCCGGCATGACGCGATCGCCGAGCGGCTGCGGTGGCAGGTGACGGACCTGTTCGGCTTCGGCCCGGACGACGCGTCCTTGTTCAAGGCGCCGCTGTCGTTCGACATCTCGATCAACGAGATCCTGCTGCCGCTGGTCTGCGGCGGCCGGCTGGTCATCGCGGAGCCGGACGGCGAGCTCGACCCGGGATACCTGGTCGACCTGATCGAGGGCGAGCGGGTCACCTTCGTCTACCTGGTGTCGTCGATGCTGGACATCCTGCTGGAGGCGGCGGAGGGCACGGAGGCGCTGGCCTCGCTGCGGCATGTCTGGTGCGGCGGAGAGGTGCTGACGCCCGCGCTCTTCGCCCGGTTCCGCGCCCAGCTCGGTACGGCGATGTACCACGGCTACGGACCGGCCGAGACGACGATCGGCGTCTCCCACGTGATCTACAAGGACGACGCCGAGCGTCTCGCCGCGTCGATCGGCCGGCCCAACCCGCACACCCAGCTCCACGTCGTCGACGACACGATGGCACCGGTGCCCGACGGCGAGGTCGGTGAACTGTACGTGGCCGGGTTTCTGCTCGGCAGGGGCTATGTGAACAACGGGCCGCTGACCGCCGCGCGTTTTGTCGCGAACCCGTTCGTGGGCGGTGGCGAGCGGATGTACCGGACCGGGGACCTCGCCCGCTGGAACGCCGCCGGCTGGCTGGAGTTCGTTGGCCGGGCCGACAACCAGGTGAAGATCCGCGGGATGCGGCTCGAGCTGGAAGAGGTGGAGGCGGCGCTCGCCACGCACCCCCGGGTACGGCGGGCGGCGGTCGCGGTGTCCCGCGACACCGCCGCGCCCCGGCTGCTCGCCTTCGTCGTCCCCGATGCCGGCGCGACCGCCGCCGACCGTGCCGGGGGCTCCCCGGCGCCGGGGACGGCGGGTGAGCCGTTCGCCGACGAGGTGCTGGCCTGGTGCGCCGACCTGCTTCCCCAATACATGGTGCCGAGCGTCGTGACCGTGCTCGACACGCTCCCGGTCACCGCCGGCGGAAAGGTGGACCGCCGCGCTCTGACCGAATCGGCGTCAGCGACCGCCCGCCCACGGACGCCATCCGTCGGACGGCGATAACCCTGATTCGGCGCGACGCAGGTGGACGACATCCCAGGTCGACCAGCCGCGCAATCTCACCCGTGACCGCGAGCTGTCCAGGCGCGCGGCCTGACCATGGAAACGAGAAAGAGTGCGAAACAGACTGAAACTCATTCCGGCGTTTTTCCTCGCCGTCATCGCGCTCGCCCTCGCGGCGGGCTGCGGCGGCAGCGACGACGGCGACGGGACGCCGGCGCCGGCGAGCGCGGCCTCGGGCAGCTTTCCGGTCACGCTGAAGGACAAGTTCGGCACCGCGGTGGTCCCGGCCGAGCCGACGCGCATCATCGCGCTCAGCTACGAAGAGGACACTCTGGCGGCGCTCGGCATCACGCCGATCGCCTACGGGAAGAACGAGTACAAGCCCGACGGCGTCTTCCCGTGGCTGACGGGGAAGGTCGACCTCTCGAAGAGCACCGCGCTCGACACCGCCGGGGACCTGAACCTCGAGCAGATCGCGGCGCTGAAGCCCGACCTGATCCTGGCCACGAACTTCTACGGTCTGGCGGACTACTACGACCGGCTGTCCAAGATCGCGCCGACCGTGGGCTTCACCGACGACGCCGGTATCGCGACCTGGCAGGAGAACAGCACCATCATCGGCAAGGCCGTGGGCCGTGAGGCCGACACCGCGAAGGCGATCGCGGCCACCGGTAAGATCATTAAGGACACCGCGACGGGCCTGCCCGGCCTGGCCGGAAAGACGTTCAGCTACTCCTTCTACTACGAGCCGGGTGGCCTGGCGGTCATCGACGACCCGGAGACGGTCTCGGTCCAGCTCTACTCCGAGCTCGGCATGAAGCTCGCGCCGGGCGTCACGGAGAACGTGGTCGACCGTTCGCTGAGCATGGAGAAGCTCAGCGCGCTGGACGCCGACTTCGTGCTGATCGGGTACGCCACCCCGGACCTGAAGACCGAGATGGACAGCAATAAGCTGTTCACCGAGATCCCGGCGGTCAGGGCGGGACGGGTCCTGGAGGTCGACGCCTTCACGGCGGGCGCGGTGAACAACCCGACGATTCTCAACATCCCGTGGCAGCTCGAGCAGCTCAAGCCGACCCTGGCCAAGGCCGCCGCCAGCAGCTGACCCCCGGCGGAGCGGAGCTCGCGTGGCCTTCGCCGCGCGAGTGGCAACGGTGACCGGCCAGCGAGCGGCGTTCACCGCCTCGGCCCACTGGCCTTTGGCCATATGGCCGGGTGCGGCGCGTAAGGGACCGCACGTCCGCTGTTCCTGGCCCGGGCCTGTGGAGGCGGCGGTGTCGTGCGGGTCGGTGATGATGGGTGGCATGCCGCGACGAAACGACCTGGGACAGCTGGTAGGAGATCCAGTCAGCTGGTCGGGAGCGCGACCGCCATGGACGCGGGTGTTCACCGGGCGCTCGGTGCGTCTGTGCCCGTTGTCCGTCGAGGAACATGCGCGGCAGGTGGTCGAGCAGCTGAGCCCGCATCCCCAGCTGTGGACCTACCAAGGCGACGACGCGCCGGCCGACGCGGAGGAGGCGGCCCTAGGGATCACTGTCATGACCCAGCGGGCGGACACATGCGCGTTCGCGATCGTGGACCTGGCCAGCGGGGTGTTCCAGGGGCGGGTGGCGCTGTTGCGCAGCCAGCCGGACGTCGGGTCGATCGAGGTCGGCGGGATCATCTACGCGCCGTCGCTGCAGCGGACCCGAGCCGCGACCGAGGTGCAGTACCTGCTCATGAGGTACGCCTTCGACGACCTTGGTTACCGCAGGTACGAGTGGAAGTGCGACAGCCTCAACCAGCCCTCCCGCGTGGCCGCCACCCGGTTGGGCTTCGTGGAGGAGGGCACCTGGCGCAACGCCCTGGTCGTCAAGGGGCGCAACCGGGACACCACCTGGTACTCGATCGCCGACCACGAGTGGCCCCTTGTCCGCAAGGCGCTCGAAGCCTGGCTCGCGGACGACAACTTCGACGGGGCCGGCCGCCAGCGACGGTCGCTCGCCGAACTGCGAGCACGCCTCGGCGACGGCCCGGCATAGACAGACCTACCCGACGGGATATTCCCCCAGCCGTTCCAACGGACTCACCCGGACGACACGGCGGTTTCACCCGATTGTCCTTTCGGCGGCTGCTCGCGGATGACAGGCTGACGGGACTGGGCAAGATCCTCGTAACGCAGGGAGTGGCGATCTGTTTACCGAAGTAGAGCGGTATGCGTTTCCCGCCGGCCGAGTTCTTTGCGGTCTCGGTCCCCGCCGGATCGGTGTGGTCCCGGTGATCGCGGACGTCGCGTGGTGATTCTGGACCGCCAATCGTCGTCGGCGCCTTCGAGGCACTCCCGTGATGGCAGGGGAACGTCCACCCGCCCTCGCATCGACGGATCGCACGAGAGCGCGCCACCCAGATCGGGCGTCATCACGCTGAACCTCGTGTGGTTGGCTGTGCTGACCGTACTGGCGGCCGTGGCCGTCGGGCGTGTTGTCTATCACGGCGTCAGCCATGACGTTCTCGCCTGGACGGTCGGCAGCTATTTCGTGACCGGCTTCGGGGTCACGGTCGGATACCACCGATACCTGACGCACGAGGGCTTCCGGTGCTCGGCGGTTCTCCGCGCCATCCTGCTCTTCACAGGCGCCATGGCCATCCAGGGGACCCTGGAAAGCTGGCGCAGAACGCACCTGGCCCATCACGCGCACACCGATGTGCGGGATCTCGACCCGCACACGCCGAACCAGTACGACGGTTTTTGGATGGGTCTGTGGCATTCGCACGTGGGCTGGATGATGGTACATCAACAGCTTCCCGAGCCGTTCGACCAACGCAACGACGTCGATCTGCTCGTGCGGTGGCAGCGTCAGTACTACGCGGTGCCGGCGGTGTTGAGCTTCCTGATCCCGTGGGCCGCGACCGGCTGGCAGCTCGACGGGCTCCTCGTCGCCGGCTTCCTCCGGGTCTTTCTGCTGTTCCACTTCACGGCCTCGATCAACTCCGTCTGCCACATCTGGGGAACTCACGGCAGCCGGAAGCCGTCAGCGGTCCGCACCGCTCGCCTGGCTCGTGACTTCGCCGTGATCGCGCTCCCGACCATGGGTGAGGGATGGCACTGGATGCATCACGTGATTCCGGGGTGCGTGGTCCACGGGTCCGGCCTGCGTCCCGATCCCACGAAATGGCTGATCTGGTCGCTCGAGCGGTCGGGTCTCGCCCGGGACGTCAAGTGGTACAGAAAGGAGCGGGCCAGAATTCTCGGCTACCGGCCCGCTCCGGTCGCCATGGACGCCGGCGGCCATCTGGATCGGTGACCGCCCGCGGGGCTACGGCCGGACCTCGACCGTCCGGACTGTTCGCCACGACACGACCACCTGGCCGCCGCCATCCAGTGGGAACGCCGTCACGTCGCCCTGAGTGATCCATCCTTGGATGTCCCGCATGAACGCGGTTATCCGGGCATCCCAGGGCGCAGGGGCGTCCACCAGGCCGCCGATGTCGACCCGGTGCTCGATGGTGCCGTCAATAACGAGCGAGACGCCCACAGTTGTCACAGGCCTCAGCCTGTCATGCCGGTCGGGCGTTGGGTGAACCCGGTGGCGATGGAGGGTCACGTCGCCGTGGGTGCGGGATCCGTTGCTGTGCGGTCGACGGGTTCGTCCGGGTCAGGAAGTCTCGCCGGACGGGGGTAGCGCTCCGGCCGCCCGGGCGACCGTCACAGCCTCGGCCAAGGCGGCGAACTCGGTCCGCAGGGGGTGAAGGCGGGCAGCGCGGACATCGGATCTCCGCCGGACACCGGAAGGCCGGTCATCGCGTCCGCGCATGCCTGGAACGCGGCGCGGACGGCGGTCGGTCCGGCAGGCAGCGACCCGTGGAGACCGGCCGGATCGGCCAGCACCAGATAGCCGAGCCGGCGGGCGGCGACCACGGCGGGCCAGAGCAGGTCGGCCGTCCGTGGTCCGCGTATCCACTCGTCCTCGGCGTCGACGTGCAGGGCGGTCATCCGGGCGAGGGCCGTTTCCAGCCGTTCGCGGGCATCGGTGACTCCCGCCGCGCGACTGGCGTCGCCTGGGCCTTCACCGCCTGCCGTGAGCCGGAGGATGAGCAGGTCGCCGGTCGCGTCGAGGGAGTCCGCCATTGCCCGCGGCAGCCTGCGTTCGGCGGCGTGCGGCCAGAGCAGCAGGACGACGACAAGGCCGACGGCACAGCCCAGCAGCGTGTCCAGCAGTCGTGGTGCGACCAGCTCGGCTGGGGGCGTGCCCGGTCTGGCGAACTCCACGAGGATCAGGGCCAAGGGTGTGATAAGCACCGTGGCCAGTGCGTAGTTCGCCGCCATGAGGACCTGGGCGGCCCCCTCCAACACGGCGATCATGGCGATCAGCCACCAGGCGGGCAGCTGCACGCTGAGGATGCCCAGCGCGACCACCGCTCCGATGGCCGTCCCCGCGGCCCGCTGCAGTGACCGTCGGCCGGCGGCGCGGACGGTCGTCCCCTGCACCACCGTGGCCGCGGCGGCCGGAGCCCAGTAGGGATGGTCCACCCCGGCGGCGATCGCCAGCGCCGCCGCGACGAGCCCGGCCAGGCCGGCCCGGGCCGCCAGTGGCCAGGCCAGGGCGTCCCGGTCCAACCGCCGGCGCCGCTCGGCCCGGGCGGCGGGCAGTAGTGGGGCCGCCGGCCGGTCCGGCGCGGGATGAGCCAGCCCGGCGACGGCCGCACAGAGGCCGGCTCGCGCCCTCGAGGCCGCCGCCCCCACGCCTGGCAGGCCGGCACGGTCCTGGTCCTGGTCGACCAGGTCGGCACCGGTGCCACCAGCGTCGACCTGGATCCCGGCGGCCAGTTCGCGCAGGGTTGCGGGGAGAGCGGGTGGGACCGGTTCCCGGGTCACGGTCGCGTAGGAAACGGACGCGTCGAACACGTGCTGCGCCCCGTATGCCACCGCCGACAGTGCTCGCCTGCTCCGGTCCTGCCCGGAGCCTTCCCTGAGCACCGTCCTGAGGTGGCGAACGGCCTGCGCGGCGTTGTGCCGCGCGGAGTCGTAGTCCGGCGTGCCGATCGCCTCCAGCATGTCGGCGAGGCTGGTCAGGGCCGTCGCGGCTGCCCGCCGCGCCGGCCCGTGCCGGTCCGGGAGCGACGCGGATATCGTCAGCAGCCAGGCGAAACCGGCGCCGGCCAGCGTGAGCGCGACGCGTTCCCCGATCCGCTCGACGTCCTGCGGAAGCTGCGTCGCCACGGCGCAGCTGATAATGAACGGGTATGCCCCAGGAGCGGGCACGTCGAACGCGCGCACGAGTAGGGTCGCCAAGGCCGCCAGTCCGGAGATCCCCACCGCGATCGTCCAGCTGGCTCCCGCCGCGGTTACCCCGATCGCGGCGGACAGGGCGAGGCCGACTCCGATCACCGGTAGTGCCCGTGCTCGGAAGGCCAAGGCCGCGTCCGGAAAGTAGGCGGCGATGAAGGCACCGAACGTCGCCAAAAGTCCGTCCTGCGGCTTTCCGGCAAGTTCACCGACAGTCAACGGCACGGCGAACGCGATTGCGCAGACCATGGCTATCCGCAGCCGCCCGCGAGGGCGGGCCACGCCGAACACCGCGCCGATCCGGCTCGGGCCAGCGGGCGCGGGAACCGGAGGACGGGGCGGGTCGCTCGTCATGAGGCGGCGGCAGGGCTCGGCACCACACCGCAAGCATTCCCCAGCCCTGCCGATCGACCGCGGTGGCCGGCCACCGCGAACCGGGGCTCAGGTACCTCGGCCGGTCCACGAGATCAGCGACGACTCTGGCTACCCGGACCCGCGTCCCCGCGACGGACGCGTCGATGCCCTGACCGGGTCAGCGGGTCATGACGGTGTGGGACGGCCGTCGCGCGGCCAGGTCGGCGTCGGCTCGACCTCGGCTGATCCCATCAGCCGCAGCTTGCGTTGTGCGCGCTCGTAGAAGGTCGTCCGGCCGAGGCGGACGACGTGGGCCGCGGCGGGCCGCGGATGCAGGATGACGCATGCGCCCGGCTCGACGTAGCCGGACACGCGGCCGTCGACCTCGACCGCGAGCCGACCGCTCGCCGGCAGAACGTCCAGAGCAAGCGCGTCATGCACCGACAGCACGAGCCCGCGGTTGAACGCCGAGTGCGGAGCCGCCGGGGTGACGAGAAGCGCCTCGACCGACGGACTGACGATCGGCCCCCCGGCGGAGAAGCTATAGGCGGTCGATCCGGTTGGCGTGGCGACGACCACCGCGTCAGCGGCGTAACTGACGAACGGCCGGCCGCCTACCCGCAGGGCGACCGCGGCGCTGCCGTGACCGGGTACTCGCACGACAGCGACGTCGTTGAACGCGCTGACCGTCTCGCCGTGCACCTCGGCGTCGACCGCGAGCCGCGGTTCGACCGTATACAGATGTTGGTCGATCGCGGACAGGGCGTCGGGCAGATCGGGTACGTCGACCTCCGCCAGGAAGCCCAGCCTGCCGAGGTTGACGCCGAGCACGGGCGCGTGTCCGCCGTCGGCCAGCCGCATCGCCCGCAGCATCGTGCCGTCGCCGCCCAGACTGACGATCAGGTCGCTACGACGGCCCAGCTCCGCCGCCGGCACCGGAAGGGCGGCGCATCGCAACCGCCGGATCTCCTCGTCGACGCCGAGCACCTGGGCACCGCGGACGGCGGCCCAGTCAACGATGGCGGTCACCGCTTCAGCCGAGTCGCGAAGAGGGTGCAGCACGATCCCCACCGTGTGCATCCGTTTCGCTCCGCTCTCCGCCGCCACCGGTCCCCACGGCCGCGTACAGCCGCGGCCCCGCCTCATTCTGCTGACGATCGCCGCGGGCTGCCCAGCAGTCTTCCAGGGGAACGCTGTCTCTTGCGCGCCCCAGACGGTCAGCGGCGGGATCCGGTCGGCGAGGGCGGCGAGCGCGGCCAGCACTATGTCGTCGTCCACGCCGTCCCTCAACGGCGGTCGTCCTCGGATGCCGGACCGAGCAGTGACACGAAGACGTCTTCGAGCCAGCGGGTGAGGTGGGCCAGGTCCCAGCCGCGCTCCTCGACGAGCAGCGCGACCGCGTGCCAGCCCACCAGCGCCCACAGCGTGTCGGTGGCGTCGTCGACGGACAGGGTGGGCCGCAGGCCGCCGGCCTCGGCCACGGCACCGACGACCCGCCGCACGTCGTCGTGGCGCTGGCGCTGGGATTCGCGCCACGCCTCTCGCAGCGCTGGGTCGGTAACGGCGGCCTGCTCGAACGCGCGGTAGATCGGGTAGAGCCGCAGCAGGGTCGGCGCACCGATCCGGGCGGCGAGCCTGGCCTGCGCATCCGGATCGCGGGTGGCGAACAGCGCCTGCATCTCCGGCCGGTCGGCCAGGGCGACCGGCTCGTCGTCGCCGACGATCGCCCGGTCGACGGCGAGCAGCAGCAGCTGCGGTTTCTCGGCCACCGCATAGACCGACTTCGGCGTGACCCGGGCCCGCTTCGCGATCGCCGCCATCGTGGTGGGGGCGTACCCGTGCTCGGCGAACAACACCGACGCGGCCGAGATGATCGCCTCTCGGGTCGCCGCGGCCTGTTCTGCCCGCCGCGGGGCATGGTAGGGCCGCGATTCTTTCGCTACAGTCATGCTCACCTCATTTCATCGACACTATAGCGAAGGGTGTTCCATGTTCATTCTCACCGCCGTGCTGTCCTTGCTCCTCGCCGCCGTGATGGCACAGTCCGCGGTCCGCAAGGCCAACCCGGACAAGCAGACGTTGCTGCTGCGCGACCGCCTCGGCGTGCCGCCGTGGCTGTGGACCGCGGTCGGTCTCCCGGAGGCGTTCGCCGCCGTCGGCCTGGTGGCCGGGTTGTGGCGGGCGCCCCTCGGCGTCGCCGCGGCCGTCGGCGCCGCGCTGCTGATGGCCGGCGCCGTCGCGTTGCACCTACGGGTGCGATTCCTGGGGGCGGCCCTGGTACCGCCGATCGGCGTCGGGGCCTTCGCCGTCATCGTCGTGGTGCTGCGCGCCGTCACGGCCTGACCGATACCGCCGAGCACGCCGAGGCGGGCGGCGGCCTGTGGGATGCCAGGACTGGGCACAGTCGACGACCGGCGCGTACGGGAACAACCCGCGACGGCCAGGCACCCACAGGCGGCAGGCCGGTCGTGCCGCCGCAAGGTCGGGGCGTGCCGTCGTCGAGATCGCCGATGTTCGGGGACACCGTCGAGCCCGACGACGCGGTCCACGAAGCGCCGGTCGCGGCGGCGATGTTACGCGAACCCGGCGGGTGGGCCGATCGAGCCGACCGTCGTATGGGTCCCCGTGAGACGCACCTTTAGTCGAGGGTCCGGGGCAGGCCGAAGTGCGGGGCGACCGTTGTCTCGAAGCGGGTGATCTCCCGGACCAGGTCGCCGGCGACATCGATCACAATGATCCCGGCGAGGTGCAGGCCGCCGGTGACCGGATCGCGGAGGTACTCGCCCCACGCGGGCTGGCCGTTCGCGCGCACGGGCACCAGGCGATCGATCCGCCGCAGGCGGGAGCGGACGGCGGTGAAGAACTGGCGGATGGCCTCGCGGCCGCGGTACTCGAACGGCAGCGGCGGCATCCGTACCCAGGCGTCGTCAGTCATGAGCGCCACGAGCGCGTCGACGTCCAGGTCGGTGAAGGCGGCGACGAAGCGGTCGAGCAGCGCGCGTTCCTCGGGACTCCGGGGCACCGGCGGCGGCGGGCCGGGCGAGCGGGCCGCGTCCATCGTCGCGCGGGCGCGTCGCAACGCGCTGGTGACCGCGTCCTCGGTGAGCCCGAGCAGGTCGGCGGTCTCGCTCGCGCGGTACCCGAGCACGTCTCGCAGGATCAGGACGGCCCGCTGGTTTGGCGGCAGCAGTTGGACCGCGGTGACGAACGCGAGCGAGATCGCCTCGCGGGAGGCGTACTGGGCCTCGGGCCCTGGCGCCTCGTCGGGCAGCCCCTCCAGTAGGGCGTCCGGATACGGCTGCAGCCACGGGACCTCACCCAGGTGAGTCGGCTCCGGCGACGGCGCGGGCAGGGGCGGCGCGGGCAGGGGCGACGCCGTCGTCGGCCGCCGCGTGGACGAGCGCAGCAGGTTGAGGCACCGGTTGGTGGCGATCCGGTGCAGCCAGGTCCGCACCGAGGAACGCCCTTCGAAGCCGGCCAAGCCGAGCCAGGCGGACAGCATCGTCTCCTGCACCGCGTCCTGCGCGTCCTGGAGCGAACCGAGCATCCGGTAGCAGTGCACGGCCAGCTCACCGCGGTAGGGCTCGACGAGGTCGGCGAACGCGTCGCGGTCGCCGTCGCGGGCCCGCTGGAGCAGTTCCGCCGACATCTGCCACCTCCGTCTGGTCGTCTCTCCACCTACTGACCCCGGGCGTGAGCGGAACTGGTCGCCGTCGGGCCGCCCAGTTTCCGGCGAGCGTCGGTTCTGTTCCTTCGAACGCATCCGTACCGGCCGCGGACCGCCGTGCGACCTGGCGGCCTCGGCGGTCGACGACGTGCGAACGCCCATGAGGGCGGAACCGAAGGAGAACGACGCGACATGTCAGTGTCATCGACGACTACCGGGCCCGGCGTTGAGCCGGCACCGGCACCGGGCCTGGACCGGGGCGACCGAGCCCCGACCACGCTGCCCACCGAGCCGGGCGCCCAGCCGGCGCGGCGGGCCTGGACGCTGGTCCTGGCCTCGCTCGGGGTGTTCATGACCGCGCTCGACACGCTGGTGGTGGCCAACTCCCTGCCCGCGCTGCGGGCGAGCCTGCACGCCGATCTCGGCGATCTCGAATGGACGGTGAACGCCTACAACCTGGCGTTCGCGGTCGCGCTCCTGACCGGGGCCGCCCTCGGCGACCGGTACGGACGCAAACGGACCTACTGGATGGGCCTGCTCGGGTTCACCCTTGCCTCCGCCGCGGCGGCGCTATCACCGAGCGTCGGCGTGCTCATCGCGGCCCGCGGCGTGCAGGGCGTGGCGTCGGCGGCCATCATGCCCATGACGCTGACCCTGATCAGCGAAGCTTTCCCGGCCGACCGGCGGGGCGCCGCGATCGGGCTGTGGGGCGGTATCACCGGGCTGGCGGTCGCGCTCGGGCCGGTCGTGGGCGGCGCCATCGTCGGCGGGATCAGTTGGCATTGGATCTTCTGGCTCAACGTCCCCGTCGGCCTGGCGCTGGTACCGCTGTCCATGGCCCGGCTTAACGAGAGCTTCGGTCCCCGGTCGCAACTCGACATCGTCGGGCTGGTGCTGGCCGCCGCCGGATTCTTCGGCATCACCTGGGGCCTGATCCGCTCCAGCCGGGTCGGCTGGGACAGTGGACAGACCATCAGCGCGCTCGGAGCAGGCTTCGTCCTGGTCGCGGCGTTCCTGGTGTGGGAGCGGCGCACCGCGACGCCGATGCTGTCGGCGCGGCTGTTCCAGTCGCGGGCGTTCAACGCCGCCAACGGCGTCAGCTTCTTCATGTACGCGTCGCTGTTCGGCGTGCTGTTCCTGATGATGCAGTTCCTGCAGACCGGGCTCGGATACTCGCCACTCGCGGCGGGCCTGCGGACCCTGCCGTGGACGGGTGCCCCGATGGTGGTCGCGCCCATCGCCGGCGCGCTGGCCGACCGGTTCGGGAATCGTCCCTTCCTGGTCGTCGGCCTGGCCCTGCAGGCCGTCGGGCTGGGCTGGATCGCCGCCATCGCCGAACCCGGGATGAGTTACCGGTGGCTGGCGGTGGCGCTCGGCGTCGCCGGTGTCGGGATATCGCTGTGCTTCCCGACCGTCGCCAACGCGGTCGTCGGTTCGGTGCCCGCCTCGGAGATGGGCGTCGCGTCGGGCACCAACAGTTCGGTGCGCGAGATCGGCGGCGTGTTCGGGATCGCGATCCTGGCCTCCGTCTTCGCGGGCTCCGGCGTCTACACATCCACGCGGACGTTCGTCGACCACTTCACCACGGCCGTGTGGATCGGGGCGGCGTTCTCCGCGGTCGGGATCCTCGCCGCCGCGGCCGTCCCAGGTCGCCACGACCTCACCCCGATCCCGACAGCATCGACCGGAGGACAGCATGAATGACCTTTCGGACCGGACCACTCTCGTCGTCGGCGCGAGCCGGGGCCTGGGACGGGGGATCGCCCGGACCTTCGCCGAGGCGGGTGCCCCGACTGTCGCGGTCGCCCGCACCGGCGCGGCGCTCGCGGAGCTCGCCGCCACCGACGCGCGCATCCGGACCGAGGTCGCCGACGCCGCCGACGCCGCGGCGGCGGGGAGCCTCTTCGACCGCTACGAGCCGTCGATCGTCGTTCTGGTCGCCGGCGCCAGCCCGCTGATGCGTCCGCTGCACCACCAGACCTGGGAGACCTTCTCGGCCAACTGGCACACCGACGTCCGGATCGCGTTCCACTGGCTCCGGGAGGCCCTGCTCCGGCCGTTGCGGCCTGGCGCCACAGTGGTCGTGGTCAGCAGTGGCGCCGCGCTGGCCGGGTCCCCGCTCAGCGGCGGATACGCCGGCGCCAAGGCCACCCAGCACCTGATCACCGGCTACGCGCGCGACGAGGCGGACCGCGCCGGCCTGGGAATCACCTTCACCGCGGTGCTTCCCCGGCTCACGCCACTGACCGGTCTCGGGCAGCCCGCGGTCCGGGCCTACGCGGCGCGCGGCGGCCAGTCCGAGGATGACTACCTCCGGCAGCTGGGCGAGCCCCTCACCCCCGAGATCGCCGGGACCGCCCTGGTCGACCTGGCGCGGGCCGACGCCGCCACCGTCGCGCCCGGCTACCTGCTGACCGGCGACGGCCTGAGGGCACTGCCACGGTAGGCCGAGGGAGTCTCGCGACGAAGCAGGCGAGCCAAAGCTGTGGGACGCGATGGTCCAGGACGGCGGCGAGTGCCCGGTCTGGGTGAGCGGCGTCGCGATCATCGATCATCATGGCAGTTCCTCATTCGCGGGAGAAGGCCGCCGGACGGCGTACCACCACCCGCGGTGAGCAGGGCGGCAACGCCGTCTGCCGGCCGGTCGTCGGCGGCGACGCGGTCGCATCGTAGGAGGCTCCCGGCCACGCGCGCGGCCTTCGTCCGACCATGTGGCCTTCGTCCGGCCGTCCGGGCTTCGTCCGACCGTCTGGCGCTTGTCCGGCTGTCGGCTGGTCCGGGCGGACCCACCGTCAGGCCGGGCCTGGCCCCTGGTCGGCGAACCGCCACCGGAAGGAATGCACCTCCAGCTCGCCGACCGGCGTGTCCTCGCCTGCCACGAGCCGGCAGTAGCGCACGGCCCGGTTACCCGCACCCGACTCGATCGTCTCCGTGTAGCGCAGACCGGGCTCCAGCACGACGTCGACCACCGGATGCATGTCCCGAATGTCTGCCCCCCGGATAGATCGCGCAAGACGCCGAGCCGCCCAGGCCGACTCGCCGTCGGTCAGGTGTGCAGGCGGGCGCCTTTGAGGATCTTGTCGACGGCGTTCCGCGGGCCGTGGAGGGCGAGTCCCGCCAGGTCGAGCTGATCGCGGGGGACCGCCCGCACGGCTGCCCTGTTGTCGTGGTCGTTCCCGGTCGCGAACAGGTCGGAGGTGAAGACGGCCATCGCGATGCCCCGTGCCAGCGCGCGGGAGTGCGCTGCCGTCATGGTCTCCTTCGACCCCGAGAAGACGAGGACTGGCTGGCGGAACATCGGAAGGTAGCGCGTGTCGTCGGCGTCGGCGTACGGCTCGCCGATCAGCTCCGGATCCGCGGCGGCGATGCCGCTGGCGAGGAACGCGCAGACGTTGAGTCGTTGCCAGGTCGCCAGATCGTCGCGCACCATCACGGCGATCTTGGTGGTGAAGGGGACAGGCCCGTCTGTTGACATGGGTGCAATCTGTACGGCGCCGGCGCGGCTGTCTTGTACGTTCCTGACGTGGCCGGACGTTCGGACATCGCGGCGTGGCGGCCTTCGGTGAGCGGAATCGTCGAGGTCTTCCACGCCCGTTTCACCGAGCACGCGTATCCGTCGCACACCCACGACGCCTGGACACTGCTCGTCCTCGACGAGGGGGTCGTGCGGTACGACCTCGATCGGCGTGAGCACGGCGCGCTGCCCCCGTTCGTGACGCTGCTGCCGCCGCACGTTCCCCATGACGGCCGCTCGGTCCGTCCGGAGGGATTTCGCAAGCGGGTCCTGTACCTGGACCGCGCCCTACTCGACGACGGCCTGGTCGGCGCGGCGGTCGACGCTCCGAGCCTGCGGGATGCGGCTCTGCGCCGCGAGGTCCATCAACTGCACAACCTGCTCGCTCGTCCGCATGAGCTGTTCGAGGCGCAGAGCCGGCTTGCGCTGATCCGGGAGCGGCTGCTGGGGCACCTGCGCCCCCGGCTCGGCGACCCGCCCGTCCGCCGGGACTCCGGGGTGGCCCGCCGGTTGCGGGACCTCCTGGACGGGAGCGTGCCGCGGGGCCTGTCACTCGACGAGGCGGCCCAGGCGCTGAACGCCCACCCGGCGCACCTCGTGCGCGCCTTCCGGCGGGAGTACGGTCTGCCGCCGCACCAGTACCTGATCGGCCGCCGTCTCGACCTGGCCCGCCGCCTGCTCCTCGCCGGCCACCGCCCGGCGGAGGCGGCCGCGATGGCTGGGTTCTACGACCAGTCCCACCTGACGCGCCACCTCATCCGCATGGTGGGGACCGCGCCTGGGCGCTATGCCAGGGGACTGGCACCGGAGACGGTCACGGGAACTGGCCGGGCGGAGTCTCGAGCGCTCCCACCCGTGTACCCGTCGCGTCGAGCGAACGACTAGCACCGCCCGGCCGTAGACCGAGTGCCGGCCCTAGTGGCGCTTCAGGCGCCCGTTTGGCAAGGCTGGCCCGGTGACCTCGTCACGCTGTGAGCTTGATCGGCGGAACTGTACTGGGATCCGAACCGGCCGGGGCTCGGAGTTCGGATCCCAGTACGGTCCTGGCGATCTTCCGGGCTGGAGGCCGGGTGAACGTTGCCGGGAGCGGTGCTGGCGATCTTGGCGTTCCGCGGAACGCGGGGACGGCGCGCGTGCCGTCCGGCCCCGCGGGCTCGGGCGGTTGGTGGGGGCGGCGCGGGGGAGTGGTTCCTTGTCCTGGCCCGCGGAGGCGGACCGGTAGGGTCCCGTCGAGACGACGGAACGTGAGCGGCCCCGGATGCCATCTGGCCGGCCCGAGCAGAGGAGAGCACTGATGACGGCAGTCGAGGTGCGGGAGGTGACCGAGTCGCTGCGGGCGCTCGGGATTGCCGTCGTCGCCGATGAGCCGGAGGTCGATGAGGACCTTCCGGTCGTCAGCTGGGAGGACGACCTCCAGGGTTTCCTCGAGGCCGCGAAGGACCTCGAGCCGGCCGAGGCGTACGTCGGCCCCCTCACGATCGACGATGACCTGGTCAGCTCGCTCGAGGATGACGACGACCTGGACGAGTCCGAGCGTGCGTCGCTCAAGAAGATCCTTGACGAGGCGCGGGCGCTGGTCGGCCAGGAGGTCGGAACTCAGTCGATCTTCCTCGCCGATCACATGATGCACGAGTACTACTCGCTGATCCCGGCCGCCCATGACCTGTTCGAGCGCATCGAGCAGTTCGCCGACGCCCTTGCCGACGACGACGCCTGCGGCTGCGGCCACGACCATGAACACGAACACGATCACGGCCACGCCGAGCTGAAGGTGGTCGCCGCCGAGTAGGCGCGCGGGTAACCACGCGGCGGGCCGATGGCGGCTGGAGCACGGAAGAACCCTGGGTCCGGGCTCGCTACCCCGTGAGCGGGAAGATCAGGCAGGTCGTGCTCGCTGTCGCGACGACCCGGCCGGCCTCGTCGCGGACGTCACCCTCCGCGAAGGCCACCCGCCGCCCCGGCTTGGTGACCCAGCCGTGCGCGACCAGATCGGTCCGCGTGCCCGGCTCGACCCGCACCGGGCGCAGGTAGTTCACCTTGATCTCGATGGAGGTGTACCCGACGCCGGCTGGCAGGGTGGAGTGCACCGCGCAGGCCGCGGCGGTGTCGAGCAGGGTGCAGACGAGCCCGCCGTGCACGACCCCGATCGGGTTGTAAGCTGACTCGTCCGGCGTGCACGCGAACCGGACGTCTCCCGGCTCGACGCCCACGGGCCGGAAGCCGAACATCGCGGCGATGGGCGGCGGCGGGACCTCGCCGTCGCGCAGCGCGCGCAGGAACTCCAGACCGCTCATGGTCGCGGCGCGCGCGGCCGTCGCCAGCGGGTCGTGCCAGTTGACGGTCTTGTGTCGCGGTTCCCCCCAGGCGTCAAAGGCCGGCGGCGGGCTCACCAACAATTCCGGTGGCACCGACTCCGACGAGGGCGGCGTGGACGGGTCCGCGATCGTCATGGCGGCACCCTACCATCTAGGTTCGATAGGCGAACCTAGATGGACTGTCGCGCCGAGAATCCCCTGACGCCGTCCGATTTCCGCCAGGGAATCGATCTCGTCGCGAGACCGGCAGGTCAGCCACCGGAGCTGAAGGCGGCGTCGAACGCGGCGGACGGCGGGTCGACGGCGAGCCGGCGGACGAAGGCCAGCGCCTCCGGTGCCCCGGCGAGGCGGTCCATGCCTGCGTCCTCCCACTCGACCGAGATCGGCCCGTCGTAGCCGATCGTGTTCAGCATCCGGAACGAGTCATCCCAGGGGACGTCGCCGCGGCCGGTGGAGACGAAGTCCCAGCCGCGCCGCGGGTCCGCCCACGGCAGGTGGGAACCGAGCCGGCCGTTGCGGCCGTTGCCGACCCGGCGTTTCGCGTCCTTGCAGTCGACGTGGTAGATCCGGTCGCGGAAGTCCCAGAGGAACCCGACCGGGTCGAGGTCCTGCCAGACGAAGTGGCTCGGGTCCCAGTTCAGCCCGAACGCCGGCCGCCGGCCGATCGCGTCCAGCGCCCGCACCGTCGTCCAGTAGTCGTAGGCGATCTCGCTCGGGTGCACCTCGTGCGCGAACCGAACGCCCGCGGCGTCGAACGCGTCCAGGATCGGGTTCCACCGGTCGGCGAAGTCGCGGTAGCCGGCGTCGACCAGCTCCTGTGACACCGGCGGGAACATCGCCACGTACTTCCACGCCGCCGACCCGGTGAAGCCGACGACGGTGTCCACCCCGAGGCGCGCCGCGGCGTGCGCGGTCGCGATCATCTCCTCGGCGGCCCTGGCCCGCACGCCATCCGGGTCGCCGTCGCCCCACACCCGGGCGGGCACGATGTCCCGGTGGCGAACGTCGATCGGGTCGTCGCAGACCGCCTGCCCGGCCAGGTGGTTGGAGATCGCCCAGACCCTCAGGTCGTTCTTCTCCAGGATGTCGAGCCGGGACCGGGCGTAGGCGTCGTCCTCGGCGGCCCGCCGAACGTCGAGATGGTCACCCCAGCAGGCGATCTCCAGGCCGTCGTAGCCCCAGCCGGAGGCCAGCCGGGCGACCTCCTCGAACGGCAGGTCCGCCCACTGGCCGGTGAACAGGGTGACCGGTCGCGCCATGATCTGTCCCTACCTTCCTCGTGACCTTCGCTCGCGGTCAGTTCTCGACGGGTGCCCAGCACGAGCCGTCCGCGGCGCTGCGGTCGACGGCGTCGAGGACGAGCTGCACCTGCAGGCCGTCGGTGAAGCTCGGGGTCGGCGGTGTGCCGGCGGCGATGGCGGCCACCAGGTCGCGCACCTCATGGGTGAACGAGTGCTCGTACCCGAGGGCGTGGCCGGGCGGCCACCAGGCGTCCAGGTAGGGGTGGTTTGGCTCCGTGACCAGGATGCGGGTGAAGCCGGCGGTCTCGCCGTCCACCCGGCCGTCGTAGAACTCCAGCTCGTTGAGCCGTTCCAGGTCGAAGACCAGGGAGCCCTCGGAGCCGTTCACCTCGACCCGCAGCCCGTTCTTGCGGCCGAGCGCGAACCGGGACGCCTCGTAGCTGGCGAGCGCCCCGCCGTCGAGCCGGGCCAGGAACAGCGCCGCGTCGTCCACGGTCACGGTTCCGGTACCGCCGCCGCCCTGCCCACTGCCGCCACCCGGCCCGGTAGCGGACAGCCCGCTGGCCGACAGGCCGGACGCCGCCGCCGGCAGCGGCCGCTCCCGCACGAAGGTCTCGGTCATCGCGCAGACGCCCGTGACCCGCTGGCCGCTGATGAACTGGGTGAGATCGACGATGTGCGCGCCGATGTCGCCGAGCGCGCCGGACCCGGCGATCTCCCGGCGCAGCCGCCAGGCCAGAGGGAACTCGGGGTCGACCAGCCAGTCCTGCAGGTAGACGGCGCGCACGTGGCGCAGGGTGCCGAGCCGGCCGGCGGCGACCAGGTCGCGGGCGAACGACGCGGCGGGGATCCGTCGGTAGTTGAAGCCGACCGCCGAGCGCACTCCCGCCGCCGCCGCCCGCTCGGCGGCCTCGGCCATCGCCCGCGCCTCCTCGACGGTGTTCGCGAGCGGCTTCTCGCACAGCACGTGCTTGCCGGCGGCGAGCGCGGCGAGCGCGATCTCGGCGTGGCTGGAGCCGGGAGTGCAGATGTCGACCAGGTCGACGTCGTCGCGGCGCAGCAGCGCCTTCCAGTCGGTCTCGTGGGAGCGCCAGCCCAGCCTCGCGGCCGCGGCCGTGACCTTCTCCTGGTCACGGCCGCACACCGCGGCGAGATCGACCTCCAGCGGGAGGTCGAAGAACCGGTTCACCGAGCGCCACGCCTGGGAGTGGGCGGCGCCCATGAAGGCGTAGCCCACCATTCCGACGCCCAGCCGCTGTCGTTCCGTCATTGCGAGATTCTCCAGGTGAGGGACGTCGCTCAGATGTCTCTGCCTCGTCGGCGGCGCGTCGCGCGTCAGGACGGCGGCGCGCCGTCGGTCAGGATGGCGGTGCGCCGTGCGTCAGGACGCGAAGCCGAACTTGAGGTACCTGTCGACGTTGTCCTTGGTGACCGTCACGGAGGCGAGGGTGATCGACGACGGGACGTCGTTCTCGACCAGGTCGGACAGGGTCTTGCCCTGCGCGACGAGGCGGGCCAGGTTGATCGCCGAGGATGCCATCGTCGGCGGGTAGGTGACGGTGGCCTTCACGACCCCGCTGTCCGCCTTGATCAGGTCCATGACGTCCTTGGACCCGGCGCCGCCGACCAGGAAGAACTCGTCGCGGCCGGCCGAGTCGATCGCGGACAGGACGCCGATGCCCTGGTCGTCGTCGTGGTTCCAGAGCGCGTCGATGCGCGGCGCGGCCTGCAGCAGGTTCGCGGCGGATCGCTCCCCGGACTCGACGGTGAACTCGGCCGGCACGCGCGGGCCGACCTTGAGACCGGCGGTCGCGAGCGCGTCCTTGAAGCCCTGGCTGCGCTGCTGGGTGAGGGGCAGGCTGTCGATGCCGGGGATCTCGGCGATGACGGGATTGCTGACCCCCTTGGCCTTGAGCTGCCCGGCGATGTAGTTGCCGGCGGCGACGCCCATGCCGTAGTTGTCCCCGCCGATCCAGGTCCGGTATGCCAGCGAGCTGTCGAAGACGCGGTCGAGGTTGATCACCGGGATGTTGGCGAGCATCGCCTTGCGGGCGACCTCGGTCAGCGCCTTGCCGTCATGCGGCAGGATCACCAGCACGTCGACGCCCTCGTTGATGAGGGTCTCGACCTGGCCGATCTGCAGATTGAGGTCGTTGGTGCCCTCGGTCGCCTTCAGGGTCACGTCCGGATGCACGCCGGCCTGGGCGCGGGCGTTGCGGGTGATGGCGCCGATCCAGCCGTGGTCGGCGGCCGGGGCGGAGAACCCGATGGTGATCTGCTTGCCGGCCGCGGCGTTGTCGCCGCCGCCGCCGGTGGAGACGTTGGTGGCATCGCCGGAGCTGTCGTCGTCGTTGCTGGTGCAGCCGGCGAGCGTCGCGACGCCCGCCACGCCTAAGGCCGCGCCGCCGGCGAGAAACCGGCGCCGGCCGAGCATCGTGCCGCGCAGTTGTGCCATGTCCCGCTCCCTCTGGATCGTTCTGAGCCTGGATCGTTCTGAGCGGCGGTCGGCTCAAGGTCGCCCAGGGGCGACCATCGCCGCTCCGCCTCGGGCGCTGCGCGCCCTCAATGCGTGGTTCCGGGGTTAGGCGTATGGGGGTGGTCGGGCTGGGTCCGGGCTGACGACGTGGTCGGGTTGGTACTTGCGCTGATGCGCCGTCGCCAATGACGGCTGAGCTGCGTGGGTACGGCGCGGGACTACATCCGCGTGTTCTCCCGGGCCAGCCGTTTCTGCAGGAGCACGGCGGCCACGATGATCAGGCCCTTGGCGAGGGCCTGGGTGGAGGTCGTCAGGTTGTTCAGGGTGAAGATGTTGCTGACCGTGGTGAAGATCAGTACTCCGAGGACGGTGCCGACGATCGTGCCGCGGCCGCCGGAGAGCAGGGTGCCGCCGATCACCACGGCGGCGATCGCGTCCAGCTCGTAGAGCAGGCCGTGGGTGGAGGTGCCGGACGTGGTCCGCGCCGTGATCATGATGGCGGCGATGCCGCAGCAGAACCCGAGCAGCGTGTAGAGCCACAGGGTCTGGCGCCGCACGTTGATGCCCGCGAGCCGGGCCGCCTCCGGATTGCCGCCGACCGCGAACGTGCGCCGGCCGAACGTCGTCCGGTTCAGCACCACCCACCCGACCAGCGCGACGAGCGCGAACATGATGACCAGCACCGGGATGCCACCCGGCTCGGCGCGGAAGAAGTCGCGGAACCCCTGGACCCGCACGACCTGCGTCTGCCGGTTCGAGATCTCCTCGGCGAGGCCGCGGGCCGACGCCAGCATCGCCAGCGTCGCGATGAACGGCACGATCCGGCCGTAGGCGACCAGGATGCCGTTCACGAGGCCGCATACGGTGCCGACCGCGAGCGCGACGAACACCATCACCAGGAACGTCGAGTCGCGGGCCATGTTCTGGGTGGCGAGCGTGGTCGACCAGACCGAGGCGAGCGCGACGATGGCGCCGACGGACAGGTCGATCCCACCGCCCGCGATGACGAACGTCATGCCGACGCTGACGACGCCGATGACCGACGCCAGCCGCAGAACCGTGAGCGTGTTGTCGGTGCTGCCGAACCGGTCGCCGGCGGTGATGAGCCCGATGACGCAGATCAGCGCGAGGGCCGCGATCAGGCCGAGGTTCCGGCCGGCGCCGCCGCCGAGCAGCCTCCCCAGCACCGCCCAGCCGGCCATGCCCGGTCCCCGCGCCTCGGCGGCGTCAGCCTTCCCCGCGAGCGCGCCGGTGAGGCCCGGGGCGACGGCGGCGTCCGCCTCGACCGCGGCCCGCTCGACCCGCGCCCGCTCATCCGTCGGCGGTGCCGCGGCTGGCGGCGCGGCGGCTGGCAGGGCCGCGGCCGACGGCGCCGCGGCTGGCGGGATCGCCGCCGGCGGTGCCGCTGCCGGCGGCTCGAGTGGTTCGGCGGCGGCCGGGGCCTCGGCCGCCGCCGGGTCCAGTGCCGGGGCGTCGGTCAGGTGTGGCTCGTTCACGCGACGCGTCCCTCCTCCATGACCAGGTCGAGGACCTGGGACTCGCTGATGTCGGTGGCCGCGGCCTCGTGCACGACCCGGCCGGCGGCGACCACCAGGACCCGGTCGGCCAGCCCGATCACCTCGGGCACTTCGCTGGAGACCAGCACCACGGCGACCCCGGACCGGGCCAGCCGGCGGACCAGGGCGTAGATCTCGTCGCGGGCGCCGACGTCCACGCCGCGGGTCGGCTCGTCGAGCAGCAGCACCTGGCAGTCCCGCAGCAGCCAGCGGGCCAGCACGACCTTCTGCTGGTTGCCGCCGGACAGGGTGCGCACCGGGCGGGCCACCCCGGCCGGCCGGATGTCGAGCGCGCCGGCCTGCTGGCTCGCCGCCGCCGACTCGCGGCCGTCCCGGGTGAACGGCCCGGCGGCGAACCGCGTCAGCGTGGCGAGCGTGATGTTGCGGTAGACGGGCTCGTCGGGCAGCAGGGCCTGGCTCTTGCGCTCTTCGGGGCACAGCCCGACGCCGGCGGCGACCGCGGCGCCGACCGAGCCGCGGCGCAGCCGCCGGCCGGCCACCCGCACCTCGCCGGTGGCGGCCCGGCGGGCGCCGTAGACCGTCTCAAGGATCTCCGAGCGCCCGGAGCCCACGAGCCCGGCGAGGCCGACGACCTCCCCGGCGCGCACGGCGAACGACACGTCGTGGAACTCGCGCGGGCGGCCGAGGCCGCTGACCCGCAGCACCTCGGGGGCGTCCGGGGCCGGGCCGACCCTGGGCGGGAACGCGTGCTCGATGGCGCGGCCGGTCATCATCCGGATGACGTCGTCGGTCGACGTGGTGCGGGCCGGCAGCCCGCGGGCCACGGTGCGGCCGTCCTTGAGGACCGTGACCCGGTCGCCGATCCGGCGGATCTCGGCGAGCCGGTGCGAGATGTAGACGACGGCGACGCCGTGCACGGTCAGGTCGCCGACCAGCCGGAACAGGTTGTCGACCTCGTCCGCGTCGAGCACGGCGGACGGCTCGTCCATGATGATCAGCCGCGCGTCGTGGGACAGGGCGCGGGCCATGCTCACGACCTGCTTGCCGGCCGCGGACAGGTGGCCGACCTCGCGGTTCACGGGGATCTCGGCGTGGCCCAGCCGGGTGAGCAGCGCCCGGGCGGCGTCGTCCATCGCGCGCCGGCGGGACAGCCCGACGCGGGCCAGCTCATGGCCGAGGAAGATGTTGTCGGCGACCGACAGGCCGTCGACCAGGTCGAGCTCCTGGTACATCGTGGCGATGCCGAGCCTGGTCGCGGCGGTCGGCGTCTGCAGGCTGACCTGCTCGCCGCGCCAGTGGATCGCGCCGGCGTCCGGCTGGTGCGCCCCGGACAGCACCTTGATCAACGTGGACTTGCCGGCCCCGTTCTGGCCAAGCAGGCAGTGCACCTCGCCGGCGCGGACGTCGAGGTCGACGCCGTCGAGCGCGCGCACACCGGGGAACGTCTTGACGACACCGGTAACGGCTAGGAGCGGATCGGACGTGTTCGGTAAGGCGGGGTCGTTGTCCACCACTGATCCCATGATCTGCGCCACTTCCGACCAACTTTGATCGGCCTGCAGTCAAGTTAGAGATCCCTTCAACCCAGGTCAAGAGGTCATCTTCATAAGTTTCAAAGTCATTGACGAAAGTTCGATGGAGCGGCCCTGTGCCGAAGACGGGCGACCGGTCGACCGTGATCGATGAGGGTCGTCCTCGTCGGCCTTGGTTGCAGCTCGTCTCACCTGCGCTTGCTAGGCGCTTGCCATAGCAAGCGCAGGTCGGTCGGCGGTTCGGCCCGGTGAACTGTGAGAGGGGCGAGCGCCGCGACGACGTCTGATGGAGCAGGGACACCCTGCGCTGGTCGCCACCACGCCCATCTCCCCGAGGTCGGAGCGTGGCGACTCACAGGAAGAACCCGTTGATCGCTGAGCAGCGGTGGCACGCCAGCCCGGGCGCGACGACGGGCCAACGCCGGCGAGCCGGGGAAGCGTCGATACTCCGCTGGATCATGGCCGGGTCCATGATCCAGAGGGAAATCCTCGGACCGGTGATCGAGGCGTCGCCGAGGGTCGCACCAGATCATGGCCCGGCTCATGATCTGGCGCGATTTTCGGAGTCGGAACTCCGAAAATCGCACCAGCTGATCGGCGGCGTCCCGCGTACCGGCCGCCGGCGATTTTCGTCTAGCAGGAGGGCAGCCAGCGGCCGGTGACCAGGTCGGTCCACAGGCGCCGGATCGCGAGGCTGTTGCGGTCGGCCCGGGCGTGGGCGTTCAGGTGCGGCGCGAGTGGGAACGGCGTCGGCAGCAGGTCGAGCAGGTCACGGTCCTCGGTCTCGACGGCGACGTCGAAGGCCAGGATGTCGGCGGCGGGGCGCTCCTGCTCGGTGTCGGTGCGCAGGACGATCTGCACCAGTCGGCACCGTTCGTCGTCGACCGGCGTGATCGCTTTGGTCATCAGATGCCGCAGGCCGTCCGGATAGGTGATGTGGATACGAGCGAAGAACGGCGCGTACAGGTCGGCGACGGTGGTACGTGTCGTCGCGCCGATCTCACCGGGCCGGGATTCGACGTTGACCTGGCCACGCGAGCGCAGGCCGTGTGGCTCGCGGGTCACCACCGTGTCGGTCAGCTCGGCGCGGTCCGGGTTTCCGAACGTGTTCCGGTGCACGAACGCGACGTGGGCCGGGTCGAAGTTGTTCTCCAACAGGTGCATGGCGGTGCACGCGAAGTCGAACTCGTATTCCGGCACCACGCGCCAGGCGGGGTCGTCGTACTCCGGCAACGGCGGGATGTCGACGATCGGATCGTCGGCCAGGCAGACCCACACCATTCCGTGCCGCTCCCGCGTCGCGACCATGGTCAGGCCACTCTTCGTCGGATGCGGCGCGTTCGGGAACTGTGGAATGCGCCGTGTGTGTCCGGCGCCGTCCCATTCCCAACCGTGGTACGGACAGACCAGATGGCAGTTGGCGATCCAGCCCCGTGAGAGCGGTGCGTCCCGGTGCGCGCACCGGTCCAGCGCGCCGCTGGCCGGGGCGCCCGGAGAAGGGCGCCAGAGCACAAGGGGGGTGCCTAGAACGGTAATCGCCACCGGTTCGTCGCCCAGACTCCCGGCCAGACACACGGCGTACCAGAACCTGCGAAGAATTGGATGTTCGGAGATCACCAGATGATCGGGCCCGTCGTGCCGCGTGGCTCGATCCTGGTGCTGGTTGCCGGAAGTCCGTGGGGCCGCCCTCATATCAGGACCGTCCTCCGAGGGCCGCGTGGAGGCGGTAACCAACCGCCGGCCACCCACGAGACCTCTTCCCCGAGCTAACCCCCCGAACATGGCCACCCGGTTTCGGTGCCATTGCGGCCGAGCACCACCCCAGGGCTTTCGGCCACCTCCCCGGGCCTGGCGCGGCGGGGGAGGGCGCGGGTCAGCCGGGGGAGTAGACCGTGTCGCTCGCCAGGCGGGCGGCGCCGACGATGCCGGCCGCGTCGCCCAGCTCGGTGAGGACCACGGGGAGGTTGCCGGTGGCCAGCGGCAGCGACCGGCGGTACACCACGCCGCGGATCTCGGCGAGCAGCAGGTGCCCGAGCCCGGAGACGCCGCCGCCGATGACGACCAGGCCCGGGTTGAAGAACGAGACGAGGCCGGCGAGCACGGTGCCGACCCGCCGGCCGCCGTCGCGGATCAGCGCGAGGGCGGCCTGGTCGCCGTGTCGGGCCGCGGTGCCGACGTCGGCCGCGGTCAGCGGGGCGCCGCCTTCGGCCAGCGCGGCGAGCTCCGGGGAGCGGCCGGAGCGGGCGGCCGCCGCCGCGTCCCTGGCCAGCGCGGCTCCGCCGAAGAACGCCTCCAGGCAGCCGGAGTTCCCGCAGGCGCACGCGGGCCCGGACTCCTCGGCCTGGATGTGCCCGATGTCGCCGGCGCAGCCGTCGACCCCCCGGTAGAGCCGGCCGTCGACCACGATGCCGCAGCCGATGCCTGTGCCGATCTTGACGAAGAGGAAGTCCCTCGCCGACCGGGCGACACCGGCGTGCAGCTCGCCGAGCGCCATCGCGTTGACGTCGTTGTCGACCAGCACGTGGCAGCCGAGCTCGCGGGCCAGCACGTCGCGCACCGGGTAGCCATCCCAGCCCGGCATGATCGGCGGGGCGACCGGGGCGCCGGTGTGGAAGTTCACCGGCCCGGGCAGCCCGATGCCGAGCCCGGCCGGCCGGGCCAGGTGCTGCTCGGCGAGCAGCTTCCTGGTCAGCTCCAGGACGCGGCCGAGCACGTGCTCCGCGCCGCGGCGCACGTCGAGGTCCTCCTCGCGCTGCACGAGCACCTGCAGCCGGCCGTCGGTGATCCCGACCGTCAGCGAGGTGGCGCCGACGTCGACGCCGACGAAACGCAGCCGCCCCGCCAGGTCGACCAGGGTGGCGCGCCGGCCGCCCCGGGACACGCCCGGTCCGATGTCGTCCACCAGCCCGAGCTCGGCGAGCCGGCTCACCTCGGTGGCCACCGTCGTGCGGGACGTGCCGATGCGTTCCGCCAGCTCGACGCGGGACAGCGGACCGCCGTCGCGGAGGTGGCGCAGGATGCGCGCCTGCGTGCCGTTCTCCGCGCCGGCGGCAAGGGTCGAGGCCATGGCGGCTCCTGTCGCGCGGGCCGGTGGCGCCCGGCCGCCGGCCGGCCCGAAGGCCGAGCGGTGAGCGGTCGGGAGGCGCGGCCGGTGGGCCGGCCCGATCATACGGGGCCGGGGCGGCGGGGTGGGTGCGCGCTGACGCCGCGCACCGACGGCGGCGCGGCCCTGCCCTGAGCCACCCACCGGACCCACGGTTGTTTCCTGATCCCGCGATTGGTGTCGACAATGGATGGCCGAGGTGATGCCGGCCGCCTGTTACGGTCCTGGGCGTAACGCTGACGACCTGAAGGTCTAGCGCTCAGGAGGGGCGGTCGGAAAATGGCTGACGCCCAGCCTACGATGCACATTCCCGAGCCCGACAACGGGGCCGACGGACCGGAGCCGCGCAGAAAGACCATCAGCAGTCCCTATCTGCACCGCCTCCAGCGCCGCCACTTCCTGCTGTTCGACGTCGCGCCGATTCTCGGCACCGCGGCGGCCCTCGCCCTGCTGGCGGTGCGCCCCATCGGGGTCACGGAGGTCGCGCTGCTGTTCTCGCTGTGGCTCGTCACCGGGCTCGGGGTGACCGTGGGCTATCACCGGCTCTTCACCCACCGCACCTTCAAGGCGGTGCCCGCCGTCGCGAGCACGCTCGCGGTGCTCGGTTCGATGGCGGGCCAGGGCCCCGTGGTGTCCTGGGTCGCCCTGCACCGGCGTCACCACGAGCGCAGCGACCGCGAGGGGGACCCACACTCGCCCAACCTCGCCGGCGGGGGCGCGCGGGGCCGGCTGCGCGGCCTCGCCCACTCCCACTTCCTGTGGATGCGTCGGCACGAGTACCCGAACGTCGCGCACTACGCGCCAGACCTGATCAGGAACCGCCCGCTGCTGCGCGTCGCCCGGCTCTACTACTACTGGGTCGCGCTCGGGCTCGCGGTCCCCGCGCTTGTCGGCGGGATCGTCTACCAGAGCTGGACCGGAGCGCTGAGCTGCTTGCTCTGGGGCGGGCTGGTGCGGATGTTCGTGCTGGAACACATCATCTGGTCGATCAACTCCGTGCTGCACATGGTCGGTACCCGTCCCTACCAGTCCCGGGACAGGAGCAGAAACGGCGCTTTCTTCGCCCTGCTGACTCTCGGGGAGTCCTGGCACAACAACCATCACGCGTTCCCGGAGTCGCCCTCCTTCGGGCTGAGCTGGTACCGCCTGGACCCGGGCTACTGGCTGATAAGGCTGCTCGCGGCCTGCGGCCTCGCCTCGGATCTCGGCGTTCCGTCCAAGGAACGAATCAGGTCGAGGCGCGTGTCCAGGAAAGACGATCCCGTCACCGCCGCCGCGGCATAAGGAGCAGCCAAGATGACGCCATCCCAGGCGGAGATCGTCCAGTGGTGCCGGGCGTATCTCGCCGACCTGCTCGAGGTGTCGGTCGAGTCGATCGACCCGGACGCGGACTTCGACCGGCTGGGAGTCGACTCCGCGCTCGCCGTGTCCCTGCTGATCGAGGTCGAGGAGCGCTACGGCGTGGACCTCCCGCCGGAGGCGTTGTTCGAGAACCCGAACCTGAGCGCGGTCGCCGCGTACCTGTACGCCCACAGCCCGCGGCAGGTGGCCCAGCCGTGACGGCCGTGTCGGCCGACACCGGCCGGACCAGTCAGGCCGCGGCGGCGATCCGTCACCACTACGACGTCGGCAACGCGTTCTACAGCCTCTGGCTGGACCGGTCCCTGACCTACTCGTGCGCGATGCCCGCCGGTGACGACGACACTCTCGAAGCCGCCCAGGAACGGAAGATCCGTTTTCACCTGGACGCGATCGGTGCCGGTCAGGCCACGAGCGTCCTGGACATCGGCTGCGGATGGGGCGCGGTCCTGGCGCGGCTGGCCGAGACGCACCGCGTCGCCCGGGCCGTCGGGCTCACCCTCAGCGACGAACAGGCGGCCTACGTCCGCGACCGCGGATACCCCGGCGTGGAGGTCCGGACGGACAACTGGCTGGACTACGAGCCGGCGGCCCCGTTCGACGGGATCATCTCGATCGGCGCCTTCGAGCACTTCGCCACCCCGGCGGACCCACCGGCCGAGAAGGTGCGCCTGTACCGGGAGTTCTTCCGCCGCTGCCACGGCTGGCTCAACCAGGGCGGCGTGCTGTCGCTTCAGACGATCGCCTACGCGAACATGTCCCGCGACGACGCGAGCGCGTTCATGCAGCGGGAGATCTTTCCGAACGCGGACCTGCCGACCCTGGCGGAGATCACGGCCGCCGCGGAGGGCGTGTTCGAGGTGCGGTCGGTGAGCAACGGCCGCCTCGACTACGCGTGGACCTGCGAGCGGTGGGCACGCCGGCTGCGCTCCCGCCGCGACGAGGCCGCCGGGCTCGTCGGACCGGAGACGGTGGCGCGGTACGAGCGCTACCTGAAGCTCTCGGCGCTCGGATTCCGCATGGGGAAGATCTGCCTGTTGAGGATCGTGCTGCGCCCATATGACCAGCGGTATTTCGCGGGCTCGGGGGACCGCCGGTACTTCGCGGGCCCGGGGGAGTAGGCGGATGGTCCCGCGGACGCGGCCGGTGGGCGTCGAGCGCGCGGCCGAGCAGCCTCGGCCGCCGGTCCGGTTCAACCCCTTCAGCGCCGAGTTCCAGCGCGATCCCTATCCGGTCTACCGCGAGCTGCGCGAGATCCGGCCCGTGCACAGGACGCTGGGCATGTGGGTCCTGACCCGGCACGCGGATGTGCGGGGCGTGCTGCGTGACCGCACGTTCAGCGCCGGGCTCATCCCGCGGCTGGTCAGCCAGCAGGCGGACCGGTTCGCGCATGTCGACGCGGACCGGATCGTGCGGCTGGGGAACAAGTCGCTGGTCTTCACCGACAACCCGGACCATGCGCGGCTACGTGGCCTGGTGAACCGTGTTTTCACCGCGCCGGCGGCCGCCAGGCTTCGGCCCCGTGTCTCCCAGATCGCCGAGCGCCTGGTGCAGCGGGCCCTGGACGACGGCGGCATGGACGCCATGGCCGACTTCGCCGCGGTCCTGCCGCTCACGGTCATGTGCGACTGGATGGACCTGCCGGGCAGCCTGCGCGCGCAGGTCGGCCCCTGGACCCACGACATCCGTTTCCTGCTCGAGCCGGGGCTGATGAGAGCCGACGACTTCGTGCGCGTCGCGCAGGTCGTCGACCTGTTCGCGCACGCTCTCGACGAGGTCGTCGCCCACCGGCGATCCGCGCCGGGCGACGACCTGATCAGCCACCTGCTCGCCGCCCGCACCGGCGGCGGCGGCGACCGACTCAGCGACGAAGAGCTCGTCTTTGTCTGCATCATGTGCTTCGTGGCCGGCAACGAGACCACAAAATCCCTCATCGGCAACGGCCTGCTCGCACTGCTGCGCCATCCTGACCAGGGCGATCTCCTACGCGACCGGCCCGCGCTGGGCAAGAGCGCCGTCACCGAGGCCCTGCGCTATGACAGCCCGCTCCAGCTCACCAAGCGGGTCGCCACCCGTGACGTCGAGATCGGGGAGGAGCGGGTGCGGACGGGCGACCAGGTTCTCCTGTGCCTGGGCGCGGCGAACCGCGATCCCGCGGTGTTCGGCGAGCCGGACGACTTCGACATCGGCCGGGACGCGCGGGGGCATCTCGCGTTCGGCCACGGGATGCACGGATGCCTGGGAGGAGTTCTCGCCGAGCTGCAGGCCGAGATCGCCTTCGACCACCTGTTCCGGCGCGTCGGGCGCCTGGAGCTGCTCGGCGGTCAGCTCCAGTGGCAGGACCACAGCTTCATCGTCCGCGGCCTGAAAAACCTGCCGGTCACGGTTCGGGGCCGCGGGTGACGGCCGGCCGGCTCCTGACCGACCCCTGGCTGCGAACGGGCACAGGGCCGCGACGGGAGCCGTCGGACGCGGCCGTGCGGCTGCTGTGCCTCCCACACGCGGGCGCCGGCGCCGCGTCGTTCAACCGCTGGCTCGGCCTGTTCGGGCCGTCGATCGCGGTGGTGCGCGTCCAGCTGCCCGGTCGTGAGGACGTCGCGGCGCTGCCCGCGTTCCGCCGGGTCCGCGACGCCGTCGACGCCCTCCTGCCGCGGGTCAGGCGGCACGGCGACCTGCCGGTGGCGCTCTACGGCCACAGCATGGGCGCCCTGGTCGCCTTCGAGCTGGCCAGGGCCCTCGACGCCGAGGGGGTGCCACCGCTGCATCTGTTCGTCTCCGGGCGCCGGGCACCGCAGCGGCCGGCGCGTACGGCGCCGGTTCATCACCTGCCTGACGAGGCGTTCGCCGCCGCGCTGGCCACGATGGGTGGGACGGCACCGCCCCTGGGCCGAAGCCCGGCGCTCCTGCGGTACTCGCTCGGGCTGATCCGCGCCGATCTGGAGCTGTCCGAGGAGTACGCGTACCAGCCGGGTGCCCGGCTGGGCTGCCCAATCACGGCCTTCCACGGAACTGAGGACCCGATTGTCACCGCGGCCGAGGTGGCCGCCTGGGGGGACCTGACCGCGGCGGACTTCGGGATGCACGCGTTCTCCGGCGACCATTTCTTTCATCAGCGTCATCGATCGGCGATCGCGACGCACATCACCCGGGCGTTGGGGTGAGCTTCCGGCGCCCCACCCGGACAGCGGACAGGGCAGGGCATGACACAGCAAGGAACACCGCTTCCCGATGTTCTGCGCCGCCGCGCGACCGACGAGCCGGCCGCCAGGGCATACGTCTTCGCCAACGAGTACCTGGAGGAGACCGCGGTGCTGACCTACCGCGACCTCCACACGCGGGCGCTGGCCGTGGCCGAGCAGCTGCGCCGGCACTGCGAACCGGGTGACCGGGCGCTGCTCCTGTTCCCGCCGGGCCTCGACTTCATCGTCGCGTATTTCGGCTGCCTCTTCGCGCAGGTCATCGCGGTTCCCGCCAGCCCGCCGCGCAGGAATCACGTTCAGGACGCGACATACCGCATCGTCCGGGACTGCGCGCCGGCCGTGGTGCTCACCGTCGGCGCGATGCTCGAGGCCACCAGGGCCGCGCTGGAGCCCTTGCATCCGGAGCTGCGCTGGCTCCCGGTCGACCAGCTGCCCGACGCCCCGGACGGCGGATTCGAGCCTCAGCCGTGCCCGCCGGACGCCATCGCCTTCCTCCAGTACACGTCGGGATCGACCTCCGATCCCAAGGGCGTCATGGTCTCGCACCGGAACCTGTCCGCGAACGAGGAGATGATCCGGCGCGCGTTCGGCCACGACGCGTACTCGACCGTCGTCGGCTGGGCGCCGCTGTTCCACGACCAGGGCCTGATCGGGAACGTCCTGCAGCCCCTCCACCTCGGGGCCACCAGCATCCTCATGTCACCGGGGGCGTTCATCCGCTGGCCGCTGCTCTGGCTTTCGGCCATCTCCCGCTACCGCGCGCATACCAGCGGCGGGCCGAACTTCGCCTTTGACGCCTGTGTCGCCCGCGCCGCCCGCGGGGGACTGCCCGAGCTCGACCTGAGCTGCTGGAAGGTCGCGTTCAACGGCGCCGAGCCCATCCGGCCCGAGACGCTGCGCGGCTTTGCCGACGCGTTCGCGCCCTTCGGATTCAGCGAGAACGCGCTGTACCCCTGCTACGGCCTGGCCGAGGCGACACTGCTGGTGACCGGCAGCGAGAAGGGCCGCGGTCCGCGCATGCTCGAGATGGACACCGAAGCGCTCGGCCGCGGACGGTACGCCGCCGCCCGCGGTGGCGGCGGTCGGACTCTCGCCGGATCGGGCATCGCCCTGTCCGACGAGCACGTCCGGATCGTGGACCCGGAGACGCTGCGCCCCTGTCCCGACGACCACATCGGCGAGGTCTGGGTCGCCGGCGAGCACGTCGCGCGGGGTTACTGGGGACGCCCGGAGGCCACTGCCGGCACCTTCCAGGCCGAGTGCGCCGGTGAACCTGGCCGCGCCTATCTGCGCACGGGCGATCTCGGCCTGGTGGTCGACGGCGAACTGTACGTCGTGGGCCGGCTGAAGGACGTCGTCATCATCCGGGGCAGGAACTACTACCCCCAGGACATCGAGCACACGGCGCAGTCCTCGCATCCCGCGCTGCGGGCCGGTGGGTGCGCCGCCTTCTCGGTTCCCGGCGCCGGCGGCGAGAAGCTTGTGGTCGTCCAGGAGATCAGGGCCGAGCAGCGGCGGAAGGCCGACGCGAACGAGGTCGCCGCGTCGATCCGCGCGGCGGTGCTGCGAGAGCACGAGCTTTCGGTGGGCGACCTGGTGCTCACGCTGCCCGGCCGCCTCCCGAAGACCAGCAGTGGCAAGATCATGCGGGCCGCCGCTCGGAAACGTTACCTCGAGGCCGGTTTCGAGCTCTGGACGGCGCAGACGTCCTCGGTCGCCTGACGGCCCGACCTGTGGAATGGCGGCACGCGGAAAAACGGCACGTGGAAGGACGGTACGTGGACGTTTTCACGGCGCAGAATCCCGACTTCGCCGAGGCCGTGCGGGCCGCGGTGCTCAGCATGCCCGCCGCCAGGCATCTGGGATTCGTGTTCGGGCGGATCGCGCCGGGCGAGGTCGAGATCGTTCAGCCGTACCGAGAGGAGCTGACCCAGCACGACGGTTTCATTCAGGGAGGCGTGCTCGGCGCCCTGGCGGACTTCGCCGGGGGCTCGGCCGCCGGAACGCTGCTGCCGCCGGGATGGACGAACATGACCATCGACTACACGGTCAAGATCGTGGCGCCGGCCAGGGGCGACAGTGTGGTGGCGCGTGGGCGGGTCGTCAAACCCGGAATGACCCTGTCCGTGGCCGCCGCGGATGTCTTCGCGCTCGGCGACACGGGGGAGACGCTGTGCGCGACCGCTCTCGTGACCATGCGCAATCTCCGCATACCCAGGACCTGACGGCCGCGAACTCCCCGACCCCTCAGTGATCAGGGCCGGCCTGGCCCGGCCACGGAGGGCGAGGGAACTCCGCCGGTGGCCGGTGGCGCTGGAGGCCGGTGGTGATCTGGTGGGATCGTCGGAGTCAGAGCGAGCAACTGAAATTACTCAAGTCACGACGCAAAAGCATATGTGACGCTGGTCACCTGACGGTCCGCCGGTCGGGACATCCCCATAAAACGATCTTCGTGGTTGCGAGCCAGACCCGTGTTTCGCACGTCGGGTTGTGGCGGGTGTAGCCGCCTCGGCGATCATGCTGTCAGTCGGCCAGGTTGTAGGCGACGGGATGCAGTGGCTGATAGATCGGCAACTCGCCGCCGCTGGGGAGGGGAATCGTGGCGAGCCGGCCCCAGCGAAGTTCGGTGACGTCGCGGGAAACGTCGACGCCGGTGGCCGCGACCGCGTCGAGTGCCTCGTCGACGTCGGGGCACAGCAGGTAGAACTCGTGCCGTGGCGCGTCGTCGGTCGGGTGTACGGCGATTTCGGCGGGTGGCAGCTTGAAGACGAGCCACCCTGCGCCGGCATCGACGTGGGGGAATCCGAGGACGTCGCGGATGAACTCCCGGTCGGCGGCGGCGTCATGGCTGTAGAGGATCACGTGCGCACCGTCGAACACGTCGTCTCCTTCTTCGGGCGGCTTGCCGCCCTGCGGTGTGCCATGCGGCGTCTTCGTGGGAGAAACGAGGACGCCGCCGCGCTCGGCGAGTTGAGAGGCGGTGCCGGCAGGGCTCCTGTTTGTGAGATTACGCGGGGCCCGCATAGGGCGGTGCGACGCCCGTGGTGTGTCCTGCTCCACGTGCGGCGCCGGACCGTACAACTTCCTGATCCGGGTCCTCGCGGACGGCCCGGTCCGGCGCTGGGTGGACCGCGTCACCGGCCTCTTGCTGAGCGCCTTTGGCGTCCGCCTCGCCGTCGAGCCCTGGCGGAGCCGCCTGTTCCGGAGCTCACCGTCGGCATCTGCCCAGGCGGCTGGCCAAGCCGATCGCGCCGACGACGGCAAACGCTGCCCCGGCAGCAGCCCCCGCCAGGTCCCACCACATCGGCTCGCCATCCAGCTGGCTTGCCAGAGCCACGTGTCCGGGCTGGTCAGGATCGTAGACGACCCGGATGGTGTCCACCCGTGTGCACGGCGGAGGTCACCGAGAAGCCGATCCTGCGCTGTTCGACGACCTGACCTGCGGCGTACCCATTCGCCGATCACGGCTGGAGGCTCATCGGTCGAGCGTCAATGATCGTCGGTGGGGTATGAGAACTGGCGTCCGGCCGACCGTCGACGGCCATTCCCGGAAGATCCATGGGAAACATCCTGGCGCGGCCGCTGCGGCCGCCGGCGCAGGTTCGCCGCGCCGCTGACTTGCCGGCGTCGCTTATGCCTGGTCGGCCGCGTCGAGGAACTTCGCCAGCAAATCGGTGATCGCGGCGGGTTGTTCCAGGGTGCTCGTGTGCCCGCAGTTCGGGATGATCTGTAGCTTGGCGCCGGGAATACCGGCGGCCAGGCGTTCGGCGTCCGCCGGCGGCGTGGCCAGGTCGTCGGCGCCGACGACGACGAGCGTGGGAACGGTGATTCCGCCGATCTCCTGGTACACCGGCACGCGGTCCGCCACCGCGAGGACCGCACGGCGAATCCCGGCGCGGTCGCCACGGCGTAGCCGGCGGACCCACTCGTCCATGACGGGTTCGCTACCCGGGTCGGCGAGGAAGCCCGCACCGAACAGGAGCGGGGCGACCTTGCTCTTGACCGGCCTGATGCCGAGGAACCGGTAGGCCAGGGAAAGCAGCCGAAACTCCCCGACCCTGTCAGGATTTTCCGGGCCGGCACTCGTGTCCAACAGGGTCAACGAGCGCAGCAGCTCGCCGTGGCGGGCCGCGAGGCGTTGCCCGACGAATCCACCCATGGACAGTCCGACCCAGTGAACCGGGGCCACGTCGAGCTTCTGGATCAGGGCGACCGCGTCGTTGGTGAGGGTGTCCATGTCATAACCGCCGGGGGCCGCCGGACTGGCGCCCTGTCCCCGCCAGTCCACCGCCACGCAGCGGTATCTGTCGCGCAGAGCGGTGATCTGCGGGCGAAACATCCAGCCGCCGAACAGCAGCCCGTGGCCGAACACGATCGTCGGCGCGTCGGGCAGGTCGGTGGGAGCTCCGGTGTCGGAGTAGGAGATCGTCGCCCCGCTGACGTCGATGGTCGGCATGGCCCCTCGTCTTCGTGGCAGTTCTCAGACCGGCCCAGTATCGGTGGCACGGAAAAGGTGATCAACCAACGGCGCGTGGATGGCCGGCGAAGTCGCCTACCGCCGGCTTCGTTGCGTCCGGCCAGGGATGGTGCACGCGAGGGATGGCGTGCGCGAGGGCTGCTGGCGCTCACCGTCGGCGCGTCGCGAACTGTGCGGACGCGCCGATCTCGCCGGAGCGCGGACGTTCTGGTTGACTCCGGGGCGTGGCCGACGACAGTCTCGCCGACTTCGAGGCGAAGAGCTTCACCCACGACGGCAGGACTCGGACGGTGTACCGGGCTGGCACGGGCCCGGCCGTGATCGTGATCGCCGAGATGCCGGGAATCACTCCCAAGGTGGCCGCGCTCGCGCGCCGGATCGTCGGCATCGGCTGCACCGCGGTGATGCCGCACCTGTTCGGTGTTCCCGGCAAGGACCCACTCGCCGGCGGCAGGCTGGGCTGGATGCGATACGGCGCGTCGTCGATGCTGCCCGTCTGCGTCAGCCGCGAGTTCACCGTCCTGGCGACGAATCGGACGTCACCCGTGGTCTCGTGGCTGCGCGCCCTCGCCGCGGACGAGCACACGCGCTGCGGCGGGCCCGGTGTGGGGGCCATCGGCATGTGCTTCACCGGCGGGTTCGCGTTGGCGATGGCGACCCACCCCAGCCTGATCGCTCCGGTGCTGGCTTCGCCGTCCCTACCGTTTCCGCTCACCAAGGGCAGAAAAGGTGCCATCGACTGTTCCGGCGCCGACCTGGACGTGATCAAGGGGCGGTGCGCCGCGGAAAACCTGCAGGTGCTTGGCCTGCGTTTCCGGGGCGACACCATCGCACCCCCTCAGCGTTTCCAGTTCCTGCGGGAGCAGCTCGGTGACGCCTTCGTCGCCGTCGAACTCGACGACAGCAGCGCCAACCCCGAGGCGCTGATGAAGCCGCACTCCGTCGTCACCGAGCACCTGATCGACGAGCCGGGCCAGCCGACGCGGGCGGCGCTCGACCAGGTCCTCGACCTGTTCCGAACACGCCTCCTACTACCTCGGAATGGCGAACTACCGGAATAGCACGCGCCCGGACGGATCGCCGACGCGGCGAGCCGTTGCCGTCGATCAGCTCGGGCGCCCGTCGTAGGACGTGCGGCAGGCACGGCCGAGCCCACTCGGTCCGTCCAGCCGGCCGACGGCCCGCGGCCGCGGCTGACGGCCTGCCGCTGACGGGGCCGGTTCCATGGCTGGCGAGACACGGGTCACGCCCGCGCCCCGCCAGCCCATGGCTCCTGGTGGTTCGTGGGCTAGGCCGATTCGGTGGGCAGGCCGGCGTCCACCCAGTCCTGGATGCCCTCGCGGTACTTGCGGACGTTCGAGTAGCCGAGCGCGGTGAGCCGGTCGGCGACCTGTCCGCTGTTGGGGCAGGCCGGGTTGGAGCAGTAGGTGACGATGGCGGCGTCGCGGTCCGGCAGCGAGGCCGGCGCCTTGGCGTCGACCTCGGCCGGGACCAGGGCGAGCGCGCCGGGCAGGTGCTGCTGTGCGTAGTACCCGCCGCCCAGCGCGTCGACGACGGTCACGTTTCCGGCGTCGATCGCCGCCTTCAGCTCGTCACGGGTGATGAGTGCGGTCATGCCACTGCCTCCTGGAGACGGACTATAGTCCGGTTATGTCCCAGGATATTAACGGACCGCAGTCCGGTTGCGCAACCCCACTGGAGCTGTTCCACGCCCCGCCGCCCAGGGAGCGAGCCGACGCCGCACGCAACCGGGCCGCCGTGCTCGAGGCGGCCGCCCGGCTGTTCGCCGAGCGCGGGGTGGCGGCGGTCTCCATGGACCAGGTCGCGGCGGCCGCGGGCGTGGGCAAGGGCACCCTGTTCCGCCGCTTCGGCGACAAGGCGGGCCTGGCGGTCGCGCTGCTCGACCTGCGGGAGCGGGTGTTGCAGGAGGCGATCCTGCGCGGGCCGGCGCCACTCGGTCCCGGCGCGCCGCCCGCCGAACGGCTCACCGCGTTCGTCGACTCCTACCTCGACTACCTGCTGGAACACCTGGACCTGGTGCGGATGTCGGAGACGGCGACGCCCGGCGCCCGTTACCGGATCGGGGCCTACCGGTTTTGGCACCGGCACGTGGCGATCCTGCTGGACGGCGTACCCGACCCGGACCACGCCGCGCACACCCTGCTCGCCGCGCTGGCGGCCGAGCACGTGGCCGCCCTGCTGCCCGAGCTAGGCGAGCCGCGCATGAGAACGGGCCTGCGCCGTCTCGCCGACGACTACTCCCGGTGGCGCGACCCGTCTCCGAGCCCGGCCCACGACCAGACCCAAAGGCCGGGGATCACCCCTTAACTGGTGCTCGACCGATGGGGCTGAGAAACAACTGGCCTGGTGCATTTCGAAAGGCGCCCGCTCGGCGCCGTCGACATGGACTGCGCGCGCCTGTAGGCGGCGCCGCGCGGCGGAGGAAACGGACGGACCTCAGCTGGTGCGGCGGGCGGCGAGGTGGCCGAGCCAGCCGTCTGGATGGCGGATCTCGACGGCGTCGGCCTGTGCGCCCGCCCGGACGCGCATGCTCAGGGAACCGCCGCCGTCGGCCAGTTCGATGACCGCCAGCTCCAGCTCGGGGGGTTCGAGCGGGAGCAGGCGGTCACGCAGCACCGCGTAGCTGACGGCGTACAGCTCACCCGGTACCGACCAGCCGTCGGCGGTGACCGGCTCCAGGCCGGGAAACTCGTCACGGAACGACCAGAACCGGTAGCGCGGCGCCGTCCACGCCCGGCCCAGGAACTCCGCGTCCGCCAGCGGCGCATGGATCGAACCGCCGCTCATCGCCTGGCCGTTGACGAACATCCGGACCATGCCGGACCGGTTGCCGAAGTGGGGCAGGCCGACGCCGAGGTCGTCGACGCCCTGCCGTGCACCCATGTTCACGTCGGTCATGTTCCGTCATCCCCTACCGGGCCGGCAGCGTGGCCGGTACGGCGTGCGTGCCCGCGGACGGCGTGCGCGAGGGCCGCGGCGACGGCCTGCTCCTCGTCGCCGCTCGCGAGCGCCGCGATCAGCGCCCTGTGCTGCTCGACCGGCTCGTAGCCGCCCTGCTGGACGTAGTCGTCGGTCGGGTACAGGAACGCCTGGGACTCCAGGAAGGTCGACGTGCGCGTGCTGAACGCCGCCCGGTTCACAGCCATGTGCAGGTCCAGGTGCGCCATCGCGAACGCCGGGCTGCCGATCCCGCCGTCGCGCAACGCCGCGTCCAGCGGGCCGAGTTTGTCGAGGATCGTCTGCCAGTCGACCTCGGCCGCGCGCCGGCTCACCAGCCGGGCCACCACCTCGTCGAACGCGACCCGCAGCAGGTGCATCTCGGCGCGTTCCCGTGGCCCGACGGCGCAGACCTCCAGCTGGCCGCGCCGGATCCGGGTCACCAGCGCCTCGCTGGTGAGGCGCTGCAACGCCTCCCGGACCGGCGTCCGGCTCACCCCGAGCTCCTCGGCGATCCGGTCCTCCACGAGCCGGGTGCCGGGTGGCAGCTCGCCCGTCATCACGGCCTGCCGCAGGTAGCGGTACACGCGCTCGCGCACGGTCGCGGCGCCGGCGGCGCCCGTAGCGGCCATGGCGGAGGTGGGGGCCGGGGCCATCGCGGCGTCGGTGGGGGCCGCGCCAACGACCGGCGAGGCGTCGGACCCGGTGCCGGACCTGGAGCCGTGCGCGAGCCCGCCCGGCTCGGACGGGCGCAGTACCTCGGGTGTCATGGGTTCTCCTGGGTCAGGACCGCGCGGACCGCCGCCGCGCGGGAGGCGTGCGTCGCGCGTTGCATCAGCGTCCCCGAGCTCACGGTGGCGCCCGCGGCCAGCGCGCGCCCCTGCAGCTCGGACAGGCGGTTGTTCAGGTCGAAGAACGCGCCTCCTGGCCCGAGCAGCAGTTCGGTCGGGAAGGGGAACGGATGGGCCTCGGACTCGGGCGTCTCCCCCCACGTGGTGGAGTTGATGAGGATCGTCGGGGGCCGGCCGGCGAGTGCGTCCGCGAGGTCGACGGGGGCGACCGCGTCGGCGCCGGCCAGCCCGGCGAGCTCCGCCGCGCCCGCCGTCGACCGCGCGCTGACCAGCAGGCGCGCCACCGGCCACACGCGGCGTACCGCGAGCGCGACCGACCGGGCCGACGCGCCGGCGCCGAGCAGCACAATGCTGGCCGGGACACGTCCGGCGGCGAGCAGCTCGAGCACGGCCTGCGCCGCCCACGAGTTGGTGTTCACCCCGATCGGGCCGGCCCCGGACGGCTGCGTCCCGGCCGGGGCGCCGGGCGCCCAGGCGGCCGGTGGCCGAAGCACGGTGTCGACGACCCCGGTGGTGGCGGCCGACGGGGAGAGCCGGCCCAGCCGGGCGGCGACGTCGCGCTTCCACGGGCTGAGAACGACGCCCAGCGTCCAGCCGGGGTCCGCGACGAGCGCGTCCGGGTCGGCGAAGGGACGGGCCGTTCCGAGGGTGAGGCCGGCGGCGGTGACCGCGCGCGCGAGCATCGGGCTGCCTACGGCGTGCGGCGCGGTGGTGCCGATCGCGCCGATCCCGACCGTCGGACCAGGAACGCCGGCCGCGCCGACGTGGGCACCGTCCGTTCGGACGCCGAGCGGCCCGAGCTCGGCGGCGAGGAAGGCGGCGACCGTCATGCCGACGACGTCGTCTCCGGGAACCGGACCGCCGTTCGGCCAGATCGGCCCGGGGGCGAGGCTCGTCCAGGCGGCGACGGTGGCGGTCATGCCAGGCCCCCGGCGCGTGCCGCGGCGACGGGGATCGGCGTCGCGGTGACGGGGGCGGCCGTTCCGGTGGCCGTCGCCGGCACCGGGGCGAGCTGCCGCCCGCGCGCCGCGCCGAGGGCCTGGCCGTCCTTGGCGACGAGCTCGCCGCGCAGGTAGGTGGCCCGTACGGCACCGACCGTCGGCCAGCCCGCGTACGGCGTCACCGGGTGCTTGGAGTGCAGCCGCCCGGGGTCGATCTCGCCGGGCGCGGCCGGGTCGACGAGCACCAGGTCGGCGTCGGCGCCGCCGCCGAGGTGGCCCTTGCGGTCGTCGAGCCGCCAGGTTCTGGCCGGGGTGTGGCAGCACAGCCGGACCAGGTCGGGGAGGGTGAGCCGGCCTCGGTGTACCTCGGTGAGCAGCAACGGCAGCATCGTCTCCACGCCGATGAAGCCGCCGTGCGCCCGCCACACGTCCACCTCAGTCTGCTCGTCGGCGGTGTGCGGCGCGTGGTCGGTCGCGATGATGTCGACGTCGCCGGCCGCGATACCCCGCCACAGCGCGGCGACGTCGTCCGCCGGCCGGATCGGCGGGTTCAGCTTCACCAGGTTCCCGTACCGGTCGTACGCGGTGTCGTCGAGCAGCAGGTGGGCGACGAGCACCTCGACCGTGACCCGATGACCGAGCGAGCGCAGCAGGCGGACCCGGTCGAGCCCGGCGGCGGTGGACAGGTGATGGATGTGCAGCTGGGTGCCCGCCGCGCCGGCCAGTGTGATGATCCTGGTGACGGCCTCGACCTCGACGACGGCCGGCCGGCCCTCCAGGTGGGCGTGGGGGTCGGTGCGCCCGGCCGCGCGCAGCTCGGCGGACAGCCGGCGCAGCAGCGCGTCGTTCTCCGCGTGCACGCCGACGACGAGACCGGCGGCCGCCGCGGCGCGCAGCCCGGTGAAGATCGCGCCGTCGTCCGGGCACGGGTTGTCGCCGGTCGTCTGCCCCATGAACAGCTTGAGGCCCATCGCGCCCGCGGCGGCCATGCCGGCGATCTCGTCCGCGTTCGCCTTGCCGAGCATGCCGTACAGGCCGAAGTCGACGTGCGCCTTCGGCGCGACGAGCGCGAGCTTCTCGGTGAAGCCGGCGGCGGTCTCCACCGGTGGCAGCGTGTTCGGCATGTCGACGACGGTCGTCACCCCGCCGGCCGCCGCCGCCCTGGTGCCGCTGGCGAAGTCCTCCTTGCGGGTCATCCCCGGCTCGCGCAGGTGGACGTGCACGTCGACGAGGCCGGGCAGCACCACCAGGCCGGTCGCGTCGAGCTCCCGCAGCCCGCCGCCGAGCTCGGTGCCGACCGCGGCGACCCGGCCGTCGCGGATGCCGAGGTCGGTGCGTACCGCCCGGTCGTGCGAGACGACCGTGCCGCCGTGTACGACCAGGTCGAACGGCGGCCCCGCCGCGGCAGGGCCGGCGTGGCTGTTCATGAGCGTGCTCCTCGGTTGCGTGTCCAGGGTGGCGGGACGGCGTCGATGGTGACAGGCGACGCCGTGCAGGGTGACGGCGCGACGCCGTCCAGGGTGACGGCGTGACGGCGGCCGGTCAGGCGGGCAGCTGCATCGACTTCACCTCGGTCAGCTCGGCGAGCCCCTCCCGGCCGTGCTCGCGTCCGTTCCCGGACTCCTTCACCCCGCCGTACGGCGCCGACAGGTTGAACCCGCCGCCGTTGACGACGACCTGGCCGGCCCGCAGCCGCCGGGCGACGGCGACCGACCGGTCCAGGTCGCCGCTCCAGACCGAGGCGGTCAGCCCGTAGCGGGTCCCGTTCGCCACCGCGACCATCTCGTCGACGTCGTCGCAGGCGTGCACGGTCAGCACGGGCCCGAAGATCTCCTCCTGGGCGAGCGGGTGGTCGGGCGGGACGTCGCTGAACACCGTCGGGCGGATGTAGTAGCCGCCGGCGGCGCCGTCGGGGAGCCCCTCCGGGGCGCCCGGGCCACCCGCGAGCAGGCGGAGGCCAGAGTCGACTCCGGAGCGGAGGTAGCCGGCGACCCGGTCGCGCTGGACGGCGCTCACCACCGGGCCGAGCCGCGTCCCGGCGGCCCGCGGCGGCCCGGCCACGGTGTCCGCGACCAGGCCCACCAGCTGTTCCTCCACCTCGGGGAGCAGCGACCGCGGCACGATCAGCCGGCTCTGCGCCCCGCACACCTGGCCGTTGTTGAAGAAGCAGCTGCCGAGGACGGCCGGCAGCGCGGTGTCCAGCGGTGCGCCCGGCAGCAGCAGCGCCGGGTTCTTGCCGCCGAGCTCCAGCACGCTGCGGGTGATCGTGGCGGCGGTCGCGGCGAGGATCTGCCGGCCGACCGCCCGCGAGCCGGTGAAGCTGATCATATCGACGTCCGGGTGGGAGACCAGCGCGGCACCGACGGTCGGGCCGGTGCCGCCGACGACGCCCACGACGCCGGGCGGCAGGTCCAGCTCGGCGAGCAGCCGGGTCGCCGCCCAGGCGGCCAGCGGCTTCACCTCCGACGGCTTGACCACCACGGTGTTGCCGAGCACGATCGCCGACGAGATCTTGCTGACCAGCATGTGCAGCGGGAAGTTCCAGGCGGTGATGGCGGCGACCAGGCCCGCGGGCTCCCGCACGACGAGCGAGATGCCCTCGCGGCGCGGCGTGAGCACCGCCTCGGCCAGCTCCTCCAGGTGCTCCAGGCAGGCGACCGCCCGGCCGACGTGGATGTTGCGGGCGAACGCCGGGAGCAGGCCCATCTCGTCGATGACCAGCTCGGTGAGCGAGTCCGCGGCGGCGGCGAGCTTGCCGCGCCACGCGTCCAGGTAGGCCATCCGCTCCCGCAACGGGGTGGCCGCCCAGCCGGGCTGCGCGGCCTGGGCGGCGGCCAGCGCCCGCGCGACGAGCGCGTCGTCGCCCTGCCCGGCATACCCGATCACGGCTCCGTTCGACGGGTCGTGCACTGGCAGGGCATCGCCGCCGGTGCCCTCGAGCAGCTCGCCGGCGACGAGATGGCCGGTGACGGGATGGTCGCTGGGGGCCACGGTTCCTCCTGTGATGGGCGTGGGCGGCGGACTAGAGGGCCAAAGGGTGTGCGAAAATGATCTTCCTTCGCACACCCGGCGGCCGTTGTCCCCAGGATCACTGACGGGGCAGGGCGGTGGACGGTTCGTGGTCGGGCTGGTCAGCAGCTGGGCCAGCGGCAGGCCGTTCGGGCGGTCACCTCGGCGGGTCCAGCAGCGGGACGCCCAGGTCGAGCACCTCGGCGGCGCGGGCCGCGCCGCGCCGCGCCGCCCGCCGCGCCGGGGACCCGGCGGCGAGGTAGTGATCGGCGTGCCGGGTCCCGGCGGACAGGAAGCTCAGTGCGAGTGCCCTGGCCCCGTCGGCGAGCAGCAGCCGGGCGCTCGGGGACGCCGACGCGGCGGCGAACGCGGCCTCGTGGTTGCCGCAGCCGCCGGTCTCCAGGCGAAGCATCGGCTGGATCATCGGGATCGCCCAGGACAGGTTCCCGACGTCGGTGCTGGCGGCCCGCCCGGACGGAGGTGTGTACGTCTCGCCGGCGCCATCCTCGCCGTCCTCCTCGCCGCCGTCGACGTTGACGAAGCTCAGGTCGACGCCGCCGAACCGGGGACACGCCTGGGCGAACAGGCGCGACAGCAGCCGGTCATAGCGGATCTCGGAGAACCGCGGCAGGGTGCGGCGCAGGGTCGGCGCGCAGCCGGCGGCCAGCCCGCCGGCGCGCAGGCAGTCGCCGACCCGGGCGGTGACGCCGTCGAGCGTGCCGGCGTCGGCCGCGCGCACCTTCACCGTCATCGCGGTCCGGTCCGGGATGATGTTGACCGCGTCGCCGGCGTCGGTGACCAGGGTGTGGACGCGGACGCTGTCGGGCAGCTGCTGGCGCAGCAGGCCGATCGCGACGCTCGCGACGGTGATCGCGTCGTAGGCGTTGCGGCCGCGCTCCGGGAACGACGACGCGTGCGCGGCCTTGCCGGCGTAGCCGACCGCGAGGGTGTCGTTGGCGAGCGTCGCCGGGCACAGCTCGTCCCGGTTGGCTGGGTGGATCTGCCCGGCGAGGTGGACGTCGTCGAACACGCCGGCCTCGATGAGGTAGATCTTGCCACCGGCGTTCTCCTCGGCCGGGCAGCCGATCACCAGCACCCGCAGCCCGGCCGCGTCGGCGACGCTCGCGAGCGCCGCGCCGGCGGCGACGGCCATCGTGCCGATCAGGTTGTGCCCGCAGGCGTGCCCGATGCCGGGCAGCGCGTCGTACTCCGCGGTGAACGCGACGGTGAGCGGGCCGCTGCCATACTCGGCGCGAAACGCCGTCGGCATGCTGGCGAGCCCGCGGGTGACGGTGAAGCCGTGCTCGGTGAGCGCGCCGCACAGCGCGTCGGCGGCGTGGTACTCGACCAGCCCCAGCTCGGGATGGGCGTGGATGGCCAGCGAAAGCTCCCACCAGCGCCCAAGCCCGGCGGCGAGATGGTCCTCGACCCGGGCGACGAGGGCCGGGTCGGCGTCGACGACGCCGGCCAGCGACGACCCACCCGGCTCGCCGAACGCCAGCTCGGCCGGGGCGACGGCGAGCGCCAGGCCGGTCACCGGGCACCCCCGGCCGCCCCCGACGCGGTCGGGGCGACGGCGAAGCCGAACCGGTCGGCGAGCGCGACCAGGCCCGACGGCAGCGCGTAGGCGGCGAGCCCGAGCAGCGCGGCGACGGCCGACGTCGCCCACAGCAGCTCGCTGTCCCGGTTCGCCAGGGACGTCGTCATCAGCTCTCCGACCCCTTTCAGCCCAGACAGCCATTCGGCGAGCAGCGCGGCGAGCACCGCCATCGGCGCGGCGACCCGCAGCCCGACCAGCAGGCTGCCGACGGCGTTCGGAAGCAGCCCGGTGCGCAGCCGGCGCGCGAACGGCGTCGCGTACAGGTCCTGCAGCTCGCGCACCTCCGCCGGCAGCGACTCCATCCCGTCCAGCGCGGCGATCAGCAGGGTGAACACGGTGACCACGACGACGCAGGCGATCGACGTGCCGAGGCCCCGGCCCGTGATCATGGTGAGCAGCGGCGCCACGCCGACGATCGGCAGGGTCCGGAACAGCAACGCGTACGCGGTCAGCGGGGTACGGACCAGCGGCAGCCGGATCGCGGCGACGGCGAGCAGCAGGGCCGCCGCGGCGGACGCCGCGAGCCCCAGCACCGCGCCCTGAAGGGTCACCCAGCAGCGATCGACCAGCAGCGGCGCGTTCGACCACGCCGCCCGCGCCGCCTCGGCCGGCGACGCGACCTGGTAGGTGGGCACGTCGCCGGCCCAGACGTAGAGCTGCCAGCCAGCGACCAGGACGGCCAGCGCCCCGGCGACGCTGGCCGCGTGCGCTCCCCGGCGGGCGGCCACGCCCCGGCGGCCGGCGGAGCCTTGCCGGGCGGTGGTGCCTCGGCGGCGGTCGGTCGACGGGGCGTTCACCGGATCCTCCTGCGCAGCGGTGTCATCAGGGCGGCGGCCAGCGCGAACAGGACGAGCGCGGCGAGCGCGGCGAGCAGCAGCGCCGCCCACAGCACCTCGGGCTGGTAGCTGAACAGCGCGTTGACCATCACCTGGCCGAGGCCACGGGTGCCGGTCGCGCCCGACCACTCGGCGACGATCGCGCCGACGAAGCAGGCCGGCAGCATCGCGCGCAGCCCCAGGTCGATGACCGGCACACTGTTCCAGAAGCCGACGTGCCACCACCAGCGCAGCCGGCCGGTCGAGTACAGCGCGCCGAGCTCGTCGCGGCCGCGGGCGGTGGCCAGCGCGGAGCCGGCCAGCATCGCGGCCACCGGCACCAGCCCCGACAGCACGGTCACCGTGGTCACGAGCGTCTGGCCGCGGGTCATCACCAGCGCGAGCGCCGGGGTGACGGTGATCAGCGGCAGTGACCCGATGACGACGGAGGCACCGCCGAGCGCCGGGGTGAGCGCGGGTACCGCGGCGACCACGACGACGCCGACGGCGGTCACCGCGAGCAGGATCCCGACCCCGGTGAACGTCGCGGTCAGCGTCGGCTCGGCGTTCCACCAGATCATCGACCACTGGTCGTGCAGCGCCCGCACGGTCGCGGCCGGGCCGATCAGGCCGGCGCCAAGCCAGCCGGTCGCGGCGAGCGCGGCCCACAGCGCGGGCAGCGCGACGACCGCCACGGCGGCGACGAGCACGCGGACCGGGAGCGGCGGGCGCGCCACACCGGCCGCCCCGGCCCCGCGCCGGGACGCCGGGGCCGGCGACGGCCCCGACGCGGACGCTGACCCCTGCCGCGGTCCCGTCGGCGGCGCCGGTCCCGAGGCCGCGGCGGCGGCCCGGGCGGCCGCCGCCGGCATCGCGCGCCCGCCAGCGCGGCGCGGGTGCCGCCGCCGTCATCGCGCGCCCTCCAGCGCGGCGCGGATGGCGCGGCAGCGGGCCGCAAACTCGGCGCTGTCCCGCTGCTCGCGCCGGTCCGGCCGGGGCACCGGCACGTCATGCACGGCGTGCACCGAGCACGGGCGCGGGCCGAGCACGACGACCGTGTCGGCCAGCAGCACCGCCTCGTCCACCGAGTGGGTGACCAGCAGGCAGGTGGTGCCGGTGTCGGACAGGATGCGCAGCAGCTCGAAGTTCAGGTCGGCGCGGGTGATCTCGTCGAGGGCGCCGAACGGCTCGTCGAGTAGCAGCACATCCGGCCGGGTCGCCAGGGCCCGGGCGAGGGCGACCCGCTGGCGCATCCCGCCGGACAGCTCCCGTGGCCGCCGGCCCGCCCAGTCCGCCAGGCCGGTGATCTCCAGCAGGTGGTCGACCCAGGCCCGGTCCTTCGGCAGCCTGGCCAGGTCGAACGGCAGCTCGATGTTGCGCCGCACCGACCGCCAGGACAGCAGCCCCGGGTCCTGGAACGCGAACCCGGCCCGGCGGGCGCGCCTGAGCTGCGCGGGCGAGACGCCGGCGACGTCGATGGTGCCGGCGGTCGGCTCCAGCAGCCCGGCGACCAGGCGCAGCAGCGTCGACTTGCCGCAGCCGGACGGTCCTACCAGCACGCCTATGCCGCCCACGGGCACGGTGAAGCTGACGTCGTCGACGGCGGTGACGGCGCCGCGCCGGCCGGGGTATCCGAAGCTCACGCCGTCGACCCGCAGCACCGGCGGGCCAGCCCCGCCGGCGACCGCGGGCGCGGGGTACCGCCCAGGGCCCGCCGCCGCCGACGTGGGCGCCGATGCCGAGGCCGACGTGGGTGCTGGTTCCGGCATGGCGGACCTGGGCCCTGGCACGTCGGTCCCGCCGCTGGCGGTGGCCGTGCCGCCGGTCTGGGCGCGGCCGGTGGTGGGTGGGGCCATGCTCATGCGGGAACCTCCCGGGGTCGGGGCGCTGGGGCGCTGGACGGTTCGGGGCGGTGGTGCACCTGGGTTCCGGCGACCCACACCTCGGCGACGTGCGCCGGGCCGGCCGCGGCCACCGCGATGTCGGCGAGCGGCCAGTCCGGATGGCCGAACAGATGCCGCCACGGGCTCAGGTCGAGCAGGACGAGGTCCGCGAGCCGGCCCTCGGCGGGCGGCCGCGGCGCGGCCGCGCCGAACGCGGCGCGCCCGGCGGAGGTGGCGAGCGCGAGCGCCGCGGTGCCCGGCACCCGCCGGTGGGCCTGGGCCTGCCAGAGCCCGCGGGCCAGGCGCAGCTCCGCCCAGCCGTCGTGGTCGTCGGACAGGGCGAGCCCGTCCAGGCCGAGGCAGGCGGCGCGGACCCTGGCCGCGGCCCGGGCGACCGGCGCGACACCGGCGGCCAGCCGCAGGTTCGACGAGGCGTTCAGGGCGAGCGTGACGCCCCGCTCGCCGAGCAGCGCCAGCTCGTCGTCGCGCAGCTGGGTGCCGTGCGCGACGGTGGTCCGCTCGGTGAGCAGCCCGAGCCGGTCCATCGCGGGCAGCAGCCCGTCCGGGTACACGTCGTCCGCCCAGGCTCGTTGTCCCGGGCTTTCCAGCAGGTGCAGGTGCAGCCGGCGGCCGGTCGCGGCGCTGTGCTCGGCGAGCCGGGCCAGCGTCGCCTCGGCGACCCACTGCGGGCCGACCGGGCCGAGCTGGACGTCGACCAGCCCGGCGGCCCGCGAGCCGGTGACCTCGGCCGTCAGCTCGCCGGCGAGCCGCTCGACGTCCTCGATCAGCGCGTCGACGGCGGCGCGGCCGGCACCGGGCGCGTCGCGCCGCCGCCCTCGGCGGTCGCCGCCCGCGTCGAGGACCGGGAACGCGACGGCGGCGCGGATCCCGCGGGCGATCGCCGCCCTGGCCGCCGCCCGCACCTCGCCGACGACGTCGGGCCCCGTCGGGTTGACGCAGAAGACCGCGGCGCCGACGCCGGCGCGCAGCATGGCGCCCGCGGCGAGCCCGACCAGCTCGTCCTGGCCGCGCGGGCGGACCGGGCGGTCCAGCGTTTCCAGCCACTCCTCGAGCGGTGCGTCGGGAATGCCCGCGTCGACGGTGCCCGGGCCGCGCCCGTGGTCGTGCCCGTTCAGCAGCGGCGGGCAGAGCACCAGCGCCGTCGGCGGCGACGAGCCGGCCGCCGGTGCCGGGCGCAGGGTCGTGATGACGCCGTCGTCGACCGCCAGCTCCCACTCGGCACCCGCGCCCGCGCGCGCTTCGGGCAGGCCGGCGTCGCCGATGACGCCGGCCAGCCGCCAGCGGCCGGTGCGAGTGGCGCTCATGGTGTGGACGGTCATCATCGGGTCCCCGGTCGTCGTCCTGTCCCGCCCTCGTGCCCGGTGACGTCGGCTACGCCGTCGCTCCGGCGCCGACGAGGATGTCGGTCGTCATGACGGCGGCGTAGTCGACCGGCTTCTCGATGAGGCCAGCGGTCTTGTAGAGGTCGTAGACCTTCTCGAACGCGGCCTGGTCGACCCACATCAGGCCGTGCTTCTCGGTGTCCGGCCCGGTGATCAGCGGCACGGCGGCCTTCGCCGACTCCTTCTCGTCGGCGAGCACCGCGCCCGTCTCGTTGTGGTACTGGTCCCAGGTGTACTGGGCGATCTCCTCGGGGTTCTTCACGAAGTAGTCCCAGCCCTTGCGGTCCGCCCGCAGCCACTTGGTGAGCAGGTCCTTCTTCCCCTCGACGGTCTTCTTCGTCGCGAACAGGGCGTTGCCGTAGTCGGGGTTGCCCAGCTGGGAGAAGTAGGTGATGGTGACCGGCACGCCGGACTGGCGCAGCGACAGGCCCTGCTGGGTGCCGTAGCCGATGTAGCCGTCGACCTGCTTGGAGCTCAGGATGCTCGGGTCCGTGCCGACCGGGACCATCTTCACGGTCGACGGGTCGACGCCCGCCTGGCTGAGCATCGCCGACAGCAGCGGGCGTTCCGTGGTCGGCAGGCCGACCGTCTTGCCGGCCATCGCGGCGAGCGACGTCACCGGGTTGCTCTCGAGGGACATCAGCGCGTTCGGGGTCGACTGGTAGATCGTGGCGAACGCCATCACGGGAATGCTCTTGCTGACGGACAGCAGGATGTCGGAGCCGTTCGCGTCGCCGATGTCGGCCTGGCCGCTGGTCACGACCGAGACCGGGTCGATGTTCGGGCCGCCGGAGACGAACTTCGCGTCGATGCCCTCGGCGGTGAAGTAGCCGTTCTTCAGCGCGGCGAAGTGCCCGCCGAACTGGGTGAACTTCTTCCAGCCGAGCTGGCAGGTAACGGTCGTGAGACCGGCGGCGGACGTGGACGAGCTGTCGTCGTCCGAGCCGCAGGCGGCGAGCAGCGGGCCGGCGGCGAGCAGCGCACCCCCGCCGAACAGACCACGCAACACGGCACGGCGGCTGGTGGTGGAGTCGAGCGCAGACATGGTTTTCCTCTCCGGAACACCGAAGGAGCAGGCAGGGAAGGACGGGGGAGCCGCGGGGGAGGGGCGCGGAGCGGGGTATGGCGGAAAGGAACCGGAGCTTGGCCGCGGGCGCGGCGGACGAGAGGAGAACGGTCGGTGTCAGGAGGTGACGCGCTGCTGGAGCTTGCGGCGGCGCACCCAGGCGCCCACGTCCAGCGGGCCGGCGTCGCGCAGGGCATCGGCCAGGACGGTGTCGGCGAGAAAGCCGTCGGTCGGCGGCGCGTCGCCGTGCTCGGAGCTGGCGCCGTGCTCATCGAACGGGACGAGCTCGCGGTGGTCGCTCGGCCGGTAGAAGAACGGGAGGGTCAGCCGATCGCCGGCGGCGGTGGGGCCGGCTGGCCGGACCTCGTGCGGCACCGCCCACCAGGCGCCGCGGGTCAGGTAGGTGAGCAGCTCGCCGACGTTGACGACGAACTCGCCGGCGGCGGGCGCGACGTCGTGCCACCCGCCGGAGCGGTCCCGCATCACCAGGCCGCCGTTGCCCGGCGGGTCCTGGAGCAGGACGGTGAACAGGGTCAGGTCGGAGTGCACCGCGTTGCGGATCCTCGGCGCGGCGGACGGCGCGGGCGCCGGGTAGTAGTTGGCGGCGAGATCGGCCCAGTTCCCGGCCACCATGCCCGACCAGCGGGAGGGCGCAAGGCCGAGCGCCGCCGCCATGGCCGTGCCCAGCAGCGCCGCCGACTCCTGCATGGCGGCGTAGTAGCGGTGCCAGGCCTCGACGAAGCCGGGCAGCTCGGCCGGCCACAGCGCGCAGTCCGCGACGGCGGTCGCCACGAGGTCGGTCGCGCGCCCCGGCGTCGGCTCGACCGGGTCGGATCCGGACCCGGATCCGGCGCGCTCGCCCAAGCCGAGCAGCGTGCTGGCGACCCGTGGGCCGATGTGGAACATCTCCTTCTCGTCCGCGTAGCCGTACTCGTTGCGGTTGCCGTCGGTGCCACGCCAGCCGACGTACTGGTCGTCCGGGCTGACCAGCGCGGCCTTCGCCGGCCGGGGCAGGGCGAAGAGCTCCCGCGTCCGCCCGAGCACCTCGCCCGTGAGGCCGGTGGGCAGCGGCAGCCCGGTCAGCACGAAGGCGCCGATCTCATGGCAGACCCGGTCGAGCTCCCCGCCGGCGGGCGTACGACCGGCGCGGGCATCCGCGACGATCTCCGGCAGTGAGAACGACGGAACCTGCACCGGGACACCTCCGCGCACTTCGGATCCGAACTTGGATCCGAACGTTAGGGGTGTCAGATTGCGGGCGTGTCACGCGGGCGTACCGGGACGTAACGACCTTCGGCGGTGCCTCGCTACCGGGCAACCCCACGCGAAGGCCCAGCTCACAGCCGTTGCCGTCGCGAACCATGGACTCCCACCCCGCCTCGGCCACCGGCGCCGCGCCGGCGGCCGCCATCGCGGCCGCCGGCTCCGCCAATCCGCGCAGTGACACCGTGACCCGCCCGACTCCTGGGATGCGCCGGGCGATGGCGGACGCCGAGGTCGGCGACGACGTGTATGGCGAGGACCCGTCGGTGCGGGCCCTGGAGGAACACACGGCGGGTCTGCTCGGGCATGAGGCGGCACGAGCGGATGGATCGGGCCTCGTCCACTGAGGGGCAGTGATCGCCGGCGGTGTATGGCAGCTGGCGTCCGGCTGACCGCCGAGCCACTCCCGAAAGCGTCCACGGGATAGGCCTCAGGCCCCGGCGCGTCAGCCAGGACACCCGGTGGCCCGCCGTCAGTCGAGGGCGGTCAGCCGCACCGGGATGCCGTTGAGGACGGCGTTGCCGGACAGCGGGTCGACCTGGGAGGCGTCCGTGAGGACGTTCGTGTTCACGCCGGGATGTTCGGCGGCGACCGTCATCTGGGTACCGGTCTGGCCGTGGCCCCAGCCGTGCGGGAGACAGACGACGCCGGCCATCACCTCGTCGCTCACCTCGACCTGGACCTCCAGCGCGCCCGTCGCGGACGCCAGCCTGGTCCGGCCGCCGTCGCGGACGCCGTGGCGGGCCGCGTCGTCCGGATGCACGAGCAGGGTGCAGCGCTCCCGGCCCTTGACCATCGCCGGGACGTTGTGCAGCCAGCTGTTGTTGGTTCGCGGGTGGCGCCGGCCGATCAGCACCAGGCCGGCGCCCGCGCCCGCGCTGCCCACGCCGTCGGCACCGCCCCCGCCGGCGGCGTCGAGCGCGGCGCGCAGCCTTGGCACGTCCGCCGCGACCGGTTCCGGGGCGAGCTCGACCTTCCCGCTGACGGTGCGCAGCATGGCCGGGATCCGCGGGGTGAGTGGCCCGAGGTCCACACCGTGCGGGTTGGCCAGCAGCAGGGCGAGCCGTATCCCGTCCGGCCGGGCGCCGAACCCGTCGCCGAAGTGCCCGGTGCGCAGCGCGACGTCCAGCAGGCGTTCCGGCGTGGTCTCGCCGTCGACGAGCGCGCGCAGCTCGGCCGGGTCGCGGCCGGCGGCCGACGAGCCCGGCTCGGCGACGGCGCGGCGCAGGGCGTCGTCGAGCAGCGACTCGTGGACGGCCGACACGTCGGTGTCCGCTGGCTGGCCGAGCGCGATCAACGTGAGCCGGGCCAGGAGGTCATGCTCGGCCAGCCCGCCGGGATCGGGCGGCAGGACCGGTGGCGAGTAGCTGGCGACGGTGCGCACGGCCAGCGCCCCGAACATGAAGTCGTAATGCCCGACGCGGGCCGGGTCGGTGGGCGGCAGCACGACGTCGGCGTGACGGGACGTCTCGTTCAGGTACGGGTCGACGCTCACCATGAAGTCGAGCGTGTCGAGTGCCGCCGCCAGCCGCCTCGCGTCCGGAGTGGACAGCGCGGGGTTGCCGGCCACGGTGACCAGTGCCCGCAGCCGGCCGTCGCCGGGTGTGTCGATCTCCTCGGCCAGCGCCGCGACGGGCAGCTCTCCCATCACCTCGGGCAGCCCGCGGACCCGGGTGTGCCACCGCCCGGTACGCCACCCCCGCCCACCGGGGCGCCCGTCAGGACGCGGCCGGTCGGCGCGGCCATGGGCGCCCCGGCCGAACATCGCCCCACCGGCGGTGTCGAGATTGCCGGTCAGCGCGTTCAGGACGATCGTGAGCCAGCTCGTCAGGCCGCCGAACGCGTCCGTCGTCGTGCCCATCCGGCCGTAGACGGCGGCGCGCGGCGCCGCGGCGAGCTCCCGCGCGATCCGCCGGGTCGTCTCGGCGGGCATCCCGCAGGCCGCCTCGACCGCCGCCGCGGTGAACGGCGCGGCCAGTTCGACGGCGCGCTCCACCCCGGTGAGGTGTTCGGCGACCGCGCCGAGCCTGATCTGGCCCGCCGCCGCCAGCTCGTTGACCAGCGCGAACAGCCACAGCGCGTCCGTGCCCGGCCGGATCGGCAGATGCTCGTCGGCGAGGGCGGCGGTGCGGGTCCGGCGCGGGTCGACGACGACGACCGTGCCGCCGCGGGCGCGGATCGCGGCCAGCCGGCCGGGGAAGTCGGGGGCGGTGCACAGGCTCCCGTTGGAGACCGCCGGGTTCGCACCGAGCATCAGCAGGTAGTCGGTGCGGTCCAGGTCGGGCACCGGGATCAGGGACGGATGCCCGAAGACATGACCGCAGGCGGCGTGCATCGGCATCTGGTCGACCGTCGCCGCGGTGAACAGCGAGCGGCTTCCCAACGCGCTGAGGAACGCCGGAAGGTGCTGCGTGCCAGCCATCGTGTGCGCGTTCGGGTTGCCGAGATACACGCCGACGGCGTCCCGGCCATGCGCGTCGACGACCCGGCGCAGGCCGGCCCGCACGACGTCGAAGGCCTCGTCCCAGCCGACCTCGCGCCACCCGGCGTCACCGGGGCGCCCGCGACCGTCGTGACCGCCGCGACCGTCGTGACCGCCGCCGGCGGTGTCGCGGACAAGCGGGCGGCGCAGCCGGTCCGGGTCGTTGAGCAGCTGCGGCAGCGCGGCGCCCTTCGGACAGACGTACCCGTGGCTGAACACGTGCGCCGCGTCGCCGCGCGCGCCGACGACCCTGCCATCGGCCACCCGCAGCTCCAGTCCGCAGGTCGCCTCGCACAGCGGACAGGTACGCAGCGCGGTCGTCCCTAACCCAGGAGTCATACCCGGCAGGGTCGCACATCTGATCGGCCCTGGCCCAAGATCTGCGCGGGCTCCCCGGCGGCCGCACCGCTGACGCGGGCGGGTCGTCACGTTCTGGACGGCGGCCGGTTCGGGTGACTGCTGACGGGCCCCGCGAGGCTCGGGTGCCGGCTACCGTGAGGTTGGGTCGCGGGAAAAGTGCCGGGTGTTCCCTCCAGGCATCGATGGCGACGCCGAGGTCCCTCAATCACTCTGTGCTGTCACTGCGGGTCGGCAGTCGCCGGTGCAGGATTTCCGCCGCGCGAACGCGTCGGCCATGAGCACGAAATGAGATGTTGACCGGCGCATCCGCGACGATCGGTCACCACCGGTCAGACGGTTCCGCCTCTTCGACCACTGGGACACGGTATGGGGCGCCGTACTGGGCAGGCACGGGTGCGGGTGCCTGATGCGCCGGCGACGCCGAATCGGCGGCCTTCGGCGGGCGCTGGACGTCGGTCCCGCTCCAGGCGAGATAGGCGACCAGGATGACGATCACGAACGTCGCGGTTACGGCGACGGTCCCGTCGCCGTAACCGAGGCCATGCAGGTCGTGTTCCTTGGCCAGGTAATCGGCGATCGACGCACCGAGGGGCCGCGTGAGCACATAGGCGAACCAGAACGCGCCGACGGCGTTAATCCGCCGAAGCCGGTAGGCGACGGCGGGGACAAGGATCGCGACCGCGAAGAAGCCGATCGACGCGAGGAAACCCAGGTGGAGGGTGAACGCGGTGAGATCCCCGGCCGCCGTGCCGAGCGCGAACGTGGCGAGAACAGCGGACCAGTAGTAGATCTCGCGCCGACGGGTGACGATGCTGTGGATCGACAACGACCGCTCGTCGCGATGCCACCGAAAGAAGATCGTGGCCAGTACCACTGCGTAGAACAGGGTCGTGACGGGGTACGGGATGCCGATGACGCGGTGGACGCCGTCCGCCGCCATGGTGCCGAAGACGGCGACCATGGCGACCGCAAACCAGTAGACGGCGGTGACATAGCGGCGGGTGCGCAGCTGCAGCCACATCGCCAAGGTGAACCCGACGAGGCCCACCCCGCCCGCCAGCGGCACGCTGCGGTTGGCAAGGAAGTCTGACGCGGCCTCACCCATCCCGGTGGTGAGGATCTTGACGATCCAGAACATGACGGTGATCTCGGGCACCTTGGGTGCGAGCCGCCTGATGGCGCGCCGCCGCCCTCCCCGGGCTGACGATGTCATGGACGTCCTCTTTCTGGTCATTGATTTCGCGGCTGGCCGCGTACGTAGACCACGTGGGCGCGGACCCGTGTGGCTGGCGTTCCGATGCATATCAGGTTTTGCCGCCCAGCCTTCGCGGAGGGGCCGGCGCGCTCGCCGCCAGTCAGGTTTTCGTCAGGTTGGCGGCGGCATTCTTGGCGGCGTGACCATGTCTACCCCAGCCGTGAAGGCACGGGCCGCGAGCCGGCCGATGTTGAACAAGGTCCCGGAGATCACCTTCTACTTCTGGATAATCAAAGCCCTGTGCACGACCGTGGGCGAGAGCGCCGCGGACTACCTCAACAGCACGTTGGGGTTCGGGCTCGGCAATACGACGACGGTGATGTCCGTCCTGCTCGTCGCCTCGCTGGTGGCGCAGTTCCGGCTTCGCCGCTACATCCCGGGCGTGTATTGGACCACGGTTGTCCTCATCAGCGTCGTCGGCACTCTGATCACCGACAATCTGACTGATGGGCTGAACATCAGCCTCGTTGTCAGCACCGTTGCCTTCGCCGCGCTGTTGGCGCTGACGTTCGTCGTGTGGTATCGCACCGAGCGCACTCTGTCGATCCACAGCATCGTGACGAGACGGCGCGAGACGTTCTACTGGCTGGCGGTGCTGTCCACATTCGCGCTCGGCACCGCCGCGGGCGACCTGCTGACCGATCGGCTGGGGCTCAGCCTGCTCACCGCGGTCATCATCTTCGCCGTCGCGCTCGCGGTCGTCTATGCCGCCTACCGGTGGATCGGGCTGGGCCCGATCCTGTCCTTCTGGATCGCTTACGTGCTCACCCGGCCGCTGGGTGGCTCGACCGGCGACTACCTCAGCGGCGCCACCGACGAGGGCGGCGCGGGGCTTGGCACCCTGGCTACGAGCCTGCTGTTCCTCGTCGCGATCGTTGCCACGGTCGTCTACCTGACCGTCGCGAAGAAGGACCGCACAGAACTCGTCCACACCGGCTCTACCGGGGCCACAGCCGGCGGCCTGGGCGATGGCGACCCCGCTCGAGAAGCTGTCGGCTAGCGGGACACGGATGGGTCCGCCGTCGTCGAGGGCTGGCGTCCCGCGCATGACGCGCGGCCGACGGCCTCCACGCGGCGAGTGTCCTCGGTGACCGGAGTCGTCCTCGGCGGTCGCGGCCGTCCCCGACCGCGGTCTCGTCATTAGGCGTCGGGCAGCATCGGGAATGTGACGACCACGCGGCCCCATGGTGCCGGGAGGACCAGGACGTCACCGCCGACGAGCCGGGCCAGCCGGCGCGCGAGCGACAGGCCGAGGCCCGCGCCGTCTCCGGTTGCGGCGGCACCCCGGTATCCGGGTTCGAAGACCGCGTCCACCTCGTCGGGCGTGAACCCCGGGCCGTCGTCCGTGATGGTCAGCCGAGCAGTGTTCGCCCCGCCCGCCGCGGGGCCTACCTCGTCGATCTGCAGGGTGACGGCTGACCGGGCGTGACGTAGCGCGTTGTCGACGATGGGCGTGAGGATCCGTTCGGCCAGGTCCGGATCGCACAGCGCAGGCCGGGCTGCGCCGTGGACACTCATCCGCGTCTGAGGGCCTCCCGCGGCGGCGGCTCCCGCGGCAAACGCGACCCGTTCGGCCACCTCGACGAGATCCGCGCGACCCGTCGTCGCGGTGCCGCCGGGCGCTTTCAGGAGCGTCTCGACAACCCCTGCCAGCTGGTCGACCTCGCCGACGACACCCTCGAGCGCCGCCCGCAGCGGTTCGGGCCGGATGTCATATCGGGCGCTCGCCTCGGCGGCGGCACGCATCCTGGCCAGCGGTGCCTTGAGTTCGTGGGCGATCTGCGAGGTGACCAGCGTCTCGTGCCGCAGGCTCGCCGCCAGCCGGGTGAGCAGGCCGTCCAAGGTCGCGGCGAGGCCGGTGATCTCGTCACGCGGCGGTCCCAGCCCGAACCGCTGGTCCGGGTCGTGCGCGCCCCAGTCACCGGCGAGCGCCGTCATCTCGGCCACCGGGCGAAGCGCCGAGCCGACCAGCCGGCGTACCAGGACGGCCGCGCCCGCGACGATCACGACGTCGAGCGCCACCGCCGCGCCGACGGCCAGCCGTTCGCTGTGGATGTAGGGCGCCAGACTGAGCGCGACCACCACCGTGCCGATGCGTCGAGGCCCGTCCAGGACCGGCAACGACCGGAGCTCTACTTGACCGACCATCCGCGTGGCCGGCCCAGCTGAGGCGAGCGTGGCCGCCGCGGACGCCAGGGACCGGTCCACGGGCGGGTGTACCACCGGCGACGTCTTCAGGTCGAACAGCCACATCTCTTGCTCGATCGCCTCGTCGCCCGGTGTCTCCTCGAGCACCAACCGACCGGCGTCGACGGTGACCAGCGCCGATGCCGCCCGGGCCCGCGACGCCAGCAGGGCGTCGGCGTCGTGGCGCAGCCAGCCGCGCAGAAGCAGCCAGAAGGCCACGGTGAGTAGCGCGACCGAGGTCGTGATGACCGCGACGGTGAGCCACACCAATCGTCGACGCATCAGTCGAGCCGGTAGCCGACACCGCGGGCGGTCGCGATCGACGGGTGGCTGCCGACGTCGCGCAGCGCGCGCCGAAGTCGCGCGACATAGCTGTCCAGGGTGTTCTCCCGCACGACCGAACCCGGCGGCCACGCGCTGGAGATCAACGATGCCCGCCGCACCACCTCGCCGCGCCGGCTGACGAGCGCCGCGAGCAGTCGGTACTCGGTCGGCGACAGCGGACACGCGCCGCTCGGTCCGGCGACGACGTGCCGTACCGGATCGAGGGCGAACTCGGTCCCGGCGGCGCCGGACGCTCGGCGTACCAGCACGTCGAGGCGCGCGAGCAATTCGTCGATCACGAACGGCTTGGTCAGATAGTCGTCGGCGCCGGCGCCGAAACCGAGCACTTTGTCGGCGACCGAGCTTTTCGCGGACAGCAGCAGGGCCGGCGCCGCGACGCCGCGGCTACGCAGTGCCCCCAGCAGGTCCCGCCCGTCCGTGTCGGGCAGCGCGACGTCGAGAATCAGTGCGTCAGGCGACACGGAACCTGCCGCGCGCCGTATGGCGTCACGCCCCGTCGCCGCGGACCACGCCACGTCGAACCCCTCAAGGCGTAGCACCCGCACGATCGTCGTGCACAGCGCCTCATCGTCGTCGACGACCGCGACAACCCCGCGCATCAGCTGCTCAACGCCGCCAGCGGCCTGACCACGGATGGACGGTTAGGCGCGACGCACCGTGCGCGAGCGATGTCAGGTACCACGATTGCCTCCACCCATCGTCGCGCCGAAATTGCTGCAAGCTATTGCAAGCCGCTCTGTCCGAGCCTGGGCGGCACCAATGGCCCCGTCCGGCCAGCTCGGGCTCGACGCATTGTCGGTCGTCGAACATGTGAGCACGATGAACGGTCCGGTGGGAGTAGTCAGGCCGACCGACACGCCGTGGAGGGCTACGGGCGGCGCCACATCTCGCCACGCCAAGACGGCCGGACGAGTCCGCCCGTCCATCCGGCTCGGAGCAGCCGTCTTGAGGCGCGTCTGTCGCGTCCACGTCGCGGCCGAGATGACCAGCAATCCACGTGGCCGTACCGCGACCTTGGCCGGCGGTCTCGGCCCGTCCGATCGCCCGGCGGTGAAGCCTGTCCGGCCAGCTGCCGCCGGCCGCCCTGGCCCGGCTGCCCTGCTCGCGCTGGTCGACGTTCCTCGTCACCGCGCACCGCGGGGCGCTGGCACCGAGACGTGGTCCCGCGACACCGGTCTCGCCCTATTCGAAGAGGCGTTGGCCCCAGTACTGGCCGGGCTGGACGCCCGGCGGGCAGGCGAACAGCCCGCTGCCGACGTGTTGGATGTATTCGTTGAGAGCGTCGTTGACCTTGCCGGCCAGCGACCTCTGGATCGGGACGAACTGGGCGCCCGGGTCGCGCTGGTAGGCGATCGCACGACGGGCAAAGGAGCGGGCTGCGGGGCGTCAGGGCGCGGTGGCGCTGACTCGTCCGGTTCGGACCGCCTCGACCAGCGCGGCGTGGTCGGCCTCGTTCTGGTCGGCGTATGCCTCCGCGAAGCGAGCGACCGCCCGGTCGAATGCCGCGCTGGTGCCCAGGTAGGCCGCGATCGCGATACGGTCGCCCGACCGTGCGTGGGCCCGCGCGAGGGTGGCCGCACACAAGCGCCCGAACAGCGTCATGCCGTCGGGACCCATGGTCTCCGTCTCCACGACGCCCTTCCAGTCCTGCAGCTGCCGGACGTAGAAGTCGCGCCGCCGCCCGTCGAGGCCCTCCACCCGCTGCCAGCCGAGAAAGATGTCGCTGGCGGCCTGGATGAGGCGCTGCCCGACGACCACCCGTTCGCCCTGGTTGCCGTACTCGCTCCCGGCCAGGTGATCGGCCAGGACTGATGTTCCCGCCTCCTTGATCTGTAGCAGGAGCGGGTCGCCATCGTCGCGGCCGAGCAGCAGCGCGACCCAACAGCGGGTGCCCACGCTGCCGACGCCGACGACCTTGCGAGCGAAGTCGACGAGACGGTACTGAGCGAGCAGCGAGCGCCGATCAGCCGACAGGGTGGCGGAGTACCGGTCCACGATGGAGCCAAGCCATCCCATCAGCAGCTCTCGTTCGCTCCCGGCGTCTAGCTCGCCGATCGGGACGAGCAGCGGAGGGTCAGACGCGAAACGCCGTTCGCCGCCCACAACCTCGGTCAGCTTGGTGAACGCCCGTAGCTGGTCGCGAGACCGGGCCCGCGATGTCGCCCGCGACAGGCGCCTGGAACCCCGCCGGCCCAGCACATCCGCGAACCGCGTGACCAGATCGTCGACATCGACGTGCGCATACCAGACGTCGAGGTTGGTCATCGCCGCGAACCGGTGCATCCACATGCGGTAGGCCCCGACCGCCGCGGTGACAATTTCACGTCGCGCGGACGAGTCGAAGCCGTTGGCACGGCCGGCGATGACCAGACTGGCGGCGAACCGCTTCACGTCCCACTCCCACGGGCCAGGAAGGGTCTCGTCGAAGTCGTTGATGTCGAACACAAGGCGTCGTTCGGGGGACGCCAGCAGCCGGAAGTTCAGCATGTGCGCGTCGCCGCAGAGCTGGACCGCGATCCCCGACGTCGGCGTCCCGGCGAGATCCGCCGCCATGATCGCGGCGGCACCCCGATAAAATCTGAACGGCGATTCCATCATCCGCTGGTAGCGGAGAGGGACGAGTTCGGGCAGGCGGCTGTGCGACTGCCGGTCAATCACGTCGATCGGGTCGGCCCGGTCCGGCGCCGGTTCGTACTCCGCATGGGTCCCGCGCGCGGCCCAGACTCGTGCGGCCTTTCCCTGGGCCGCGCGCTCCGCCGGTCGCGGCGCAGCACTGTCGTGCGTTCCTTCGGCTGGCCGCTGCCGGGAGCCATGCGCGGGAGGATGCGTGACAAAAGTGGTCATATTCGGCCTCTCGTGGGCCTCATCCCTGAACAATGTATACAAGTGCGCCGTGTACTGCACCTCGATCGACAGGTTCCCTGCGGCAACACCATCTATGCCCACTACTTCCGGCCGGGCAGCCAGCCCGGCTCTTAGGTTCTTCGATGGGTGGGTCTCGAGGCATCCGCTACCGCTGCCTCGGCAGTTGTATCACCCAGAAGCGGACGCAGCCACTGGGCCGCGGGATCGGCGTCGATGAGCAGAGCCTTGGCGAGCAGAGTCATCGGAACCGCCAAGAGCGCCCCGAGCGGGCCGAGAACGAACGCCCAGAACACCAACGACAAGAAGGTCAGCGTCGCGGACAGCCTAACCACGTTGCCGACGATCTTCGGCTGGATGAACGACTGCACGACCATGTTGATCGATGAGTAGACCGCCACGACCCAGAGCATGCGGCCCACGCCGCCCTCGAGCAGGCCGAGCAGGGCGGGTGGGATCAGACCCACCACGAACCCGATGTTGGGGATGTAGTTGGTGATGAACGACAGCAGCCCCCACAACAGCGGCAGTGGGATTGCCAGCCATTGCAGCGCCAGGGCGTCGAGCGCGGCGACGATCAGTCCGAAAAGCGAGGAAACGGCCAGATAGCGGCGTGTGTTGCGGGCGAACTCTCGCAATGCACCCACCAGCAGCGGCCGTGACTCGGCGACCACGTCGAGTCGGCGCGCAAACAGCTCGCAGTCGATGGCCAGGAAAAAGACCAGCGTGACGATGAGCACCAGGTTGGACCCCACCGAGGTCAGCCCGGAAAGGATGTTCTGCAGCACGCCGGCAAGTTTGGACAGGTCGAGCCGGCCGACCGCGGCGCTGGCTTGTTTCGGCTGGACGCCGAGGTCCTCCAGCCACCGGACGGCCTGGTTCAGCAGGTTGTCGAACTGCGTGCCGTAGTCCGGCAGCAGCGTGATCAGCCGGGCGGCCGACGCGACGAGGGCGGCGGCCAGGCCGACCAGGATCGCATATATCGTCGTCATCATCACGACAATGCCGACCCACCCGGGCACTCCGCGCCGGCGCAGACGTGCCTGCAGCGGGTGCACCATGACGACGAGGACCAACGCCAGAAACGCCGGGCCTAGTGCGCTCCGGAAGGCCCGCATTCCGGCTGTGGCGACGGCCAGAGACGCCAGTCCCAGCAGAATCACGATCGGGCGCGCCAGCGATCCTGTTGGGGCACCGTTTGACGACATCCGCACGGTGTTTCCGACCCTTCCGCGCTCGCGCGTGTGGGGACGCGCCGGCGCCGACGAGCTCGCCAGCGGCCCCGGCATGTCCGAGCTCCGCCAGATGCGCAGGTCGCGGGGCTCGGGTGATTGATCGTCCGGTGCTGGCCGCGGCGGCTGGCACGGAGCCCGACTAAACACTATTAGTCATACTATTAGTCGGATGCGAGGAGTGTCACGATGCCGCTAACGAGGAAGTACAGCCCGCTCGCCGCGGCAATCAGAAAGACAATATCCCATCCGTGTCGGCTCATCCGCGCGTTGTAAGCGGCAAGAATCCGCCCGGTCTGTCGCGGCGCGAGCAGTCTGAGGATGATCGGCAACTCTACCATGAGTAGCACGAGCGAAGCGCAGACGAACAGGGAAAGAATGGTGACACCCGAGCCGATGTCGGCATCGGCAAGATATTTCAGGGCGGCGACATAGAGCGCGGAAGGCAGATATGTGGCCACCCCGAGGAAGAAGATAGTTCGGGTTCCTGTGGGCCCCTGGCTGGCGGAAGTCTCTTTCGGCGCCAGGTCGCGCGCCGCATCCGAGCCGTCCGCTTCTCGCGAGGTTGTCGCGCTGCGTCTGGACGGCCGTCGGATCGTGGTCGCGCGGTGTCGAGCGATCCAGAGCGCCACCAGCAGCAGCACCGCCCCAAGAAACGTCTGCGTGCCGGCGCTCAAGGTCCGCTCCTGCCTTCCAGACAGCTCGGCGGAGCGCAAGGCCACCAAGATGGCGGCTCCGGCGCCGACGGTTACTGTTGCCGCCCCGCCGAGGTAGGCAAATGCGCGCCGCAACGAAGGGGGATCGCCCAGGTAACGCACCACGATCGCCAGGCCTAGCGGATAGATGCCAGCGGCAACGGCCAGCGGCAGGGCGCCGGTCACTTTCGTCTCCCTCGACGTGGCACCAGCCGGCGCCGGGGTTCAGCGTAGTACTTTCTCATTGACGCGCCGGAGCTGTGCTGCGTGAGTATCGCCGCTGGCCTCGAGCCCGGAGACCTTGACGAGGCGCTAGAAGCGGGTCCTGATGCCGGCGGCTTTCATCCGGATATGAACGTGGACCTGATCGTTTTGCTGGCGCACGCCCGATGTCCCGCCCGGCCACGTGCTGGCGCCGAGCGATCAGGTAGGCGAAGATGCCCGGGAACGGGAGGGCGAGCACCAATAAAATCCATACAGCCTTCACCCACCCACCCAGTTCTCGATCACGAAAAATGTCGGCGATGATACGCGATAGGGGCGCCAGCCTGATAACTCGCAGGAAGACGCGGAGCAGGGTCCTGAAGGCACCGAGAACTGGGTGGTCGTAGGCCATATACTGGTGAGTCACTATTTTCGCTCCCGCCCATCGCGGTCAGACATCTACAGTCCCACTCAAGGAGGGGCCGGTCGATTCGATCAGCGGTCGGGAACTCGCCCGACTTGCGTTGACGGTGCAACTAGGGCGAACCTGACAGTCGGCGACTACCGGATCTGCTGGCGCGGCAGCTAGGAACCATATACCCTGTCCGGGTTTCGCCATTTTCCCGAGGTTGAGCCGCCGCCGCTCGCCAGGCGGACCACCGCTTCGAGTGCGAGGCTGTGATGGTCTTCTGTGCGTGGCGGTGGAGGAGCCTAGATGGAGATCAGGCCGGAGGCGGTGGCCATCCCCAAGGAGATCGACCAGCTCGAGCAGGGGAAATACGGCCCTATCTACCCGAGGACACCGGCGTGCTACGGGTTCACCGTCATCGCCAAGGTGAAGCCTGGCCGGGCCGAGGCGATACGTGCGCACGGCCGCACCCTTGCCGGCGCGCTGGAGCAGGATCCCGGTCTTCTCGCGCCGCTGAAGCTGCACTACCTGCGCTGGGTGCTCTTCGATGACGATACGCGTTTCATGTACCAGGGGATCTTCGACACGGACTTCGACAAGTACACCGAGGACGCGGCCGCGCTTTTCAGCAGGGCGGGGGTGAGTACGGCCTTCGAGAACCTTGAAGGGTTCCCCGAGGACTGGCGGACCAACCCCGAGGCGTTCGTCCGTTTCGTGCGCGCGCACCACTGCCCGAGCTTCATCGAGTACGGCGAGTATCCGTACGTGACGTCCGATGAGATCAAGAAGGCCCTGCGAATCAAGAACGCCCTGTCGGAGATGCTCGACCAGATGCAGTGAGCGTTTCCGTCGTGGCGTCGGGCTCCAGGCCCGCCCCCATCGCCAGTCGTGAAAAGGGAAAAGCGCCGTGAGAATGGCACCGTCCGGGCCGACCGTGCCTTCCGCCGTGGATCGGGGAACGTGATGACCGAGCCGCGTACGGCCCGCACCTACAACCAGAACCACGCCCCCCGCCCATACACCCCGGGCCGGCGGCGGGTGAGCATCTACGTGTCGTGGAGCTATCCGGCCGAGGCCGGCCGGGATCCGGCCGGGCTTGACAACCGGTTCTCCACGATGACCGAGGTCCGACGGGTTTCCTGGCCCGCCTACGAGAAACCTCGATGGTCCGACCCGTTCCAGTTCCAGCAGGGCATCGCAGGGGCTTTGGAATTGTTCTTCCGGTCCTGGGTGCCATTCCAGACATGCGTCCAGGAGGCCACGGGGCACGCGGTGCCGGTGTATCAGCGGGTCGATCAGGCGGGGTTTCGGACCGTGCTGGACGAGCGGGTTCTGGCGGACACCGACACCTTGTTCGTGTTCGGGCTGGATCACACGATCACCGGGCAGGAGGCCGGGCAGGCCGAGATCGAGGCGCTGCGGCATTTCCTGAGCCGAGAGGACGCCTGCCTGGTCCTTGGACCGCACCACGACGTCGGGGCCTCGGACGACCTGGCCGTGCGGGACATCGAGTACCACCATCACGGGGATCTCCTGGTTCCCCGCCAGCAGCGGTTCGCCGGATACGTCCGCGGCCTGATGCGGGGGCTGGGGGTGCCCGTCGAGAACCGCTACGGGCTGCGTCCCGCCGTCCGCGACGGCGACCAGCTCGCCCCGCTGTCCGTGGCGAGGGACCTGGACCCCAGAGGATGGCTGGACGGCGTGAGCCACTTCACCTCCCACCAGCATCTGCCGCACTACGCGGTGACGACCGACGAGCCGGGCGTCGTCCACGTCCTGGCCAGGCAGCCCGTCGACACGACACGGCCGCATCCGTTCACCGAGGCCGGCGCCACCGAGTTCGACATGTTCCTGTGGATGCCCCCGGCCGGCGACCGGGCCGGCGACGTGCTCCTGGCGGACTCCACGATCTTCAGCTCGTTGTTCGGCGGTGACGAGAGCCCGCGGAACTTCTGGCGCAACCTCGTCTCGACCTAGTGGCGGAAGACCTAGGCCGGAAGGAAGCGGGAACGTGAGCGGGCGGACGCGTGCCTCATTGCAACTCGACGACATCCAGCGTGGGGTCCTGAGCCCTCGGCCGACCCCCTATGCGGCGACCTACCTCCTGTTCCGGGTCGATGACCCGGTGCACGGCCGGGAGCTGATGCGCCGCGTGGGCGCGGTGGTGACCTCCGCCGCCGACCCGGTCAGCCCTCTGGGGAACACCTGGGTGAGCGTCGCGCTGACCTGCCACGGGCTGCGGGCGCTGGGCGTTCCGGACTCCGCCCTGGCCACGTTCGCCTGGGAGTTCCGCCAGGGCATGGCCGCCAGGGCCAGAGCGCTCGGTGATGTCGGCGAGAGCGGCCCCGAGAGCTGGGAGGCGCCGCTGGGCACCTCCGCCGTCCATGTGGTGCTCCTGGCGGTCGCGCCGGACGCCACACAGCTGCGGGCGGCCATTGACTGGGCCCGGCCCGCCTACGACCACCTGTCCGGCGTGACCGCGATCTGGCGACAGGACTGCTACACCCTGCCCACCGAAACAGAGCATTTCGGCTATCGCGACGGCATCAGCCAGCCAGCGATCGAGGGCAGCCCCATCGCCGGATCAAACCCGCTGCAGGCACCGCTGAAGGCCGGCGAGTTCGTACTCGGCTACCCCGACGAGCTCGGCGGCGTCCAGTCCCCGCAACCGGCTGTGCTCGGACGCAACGGCAGTTACGTGGCCATCCGCAAACTTCACCAGCGGGTCGGCGCGTTCCGGCGCTACCTGCGGGACAACGCCACCAGCCCCGAGGACGAGGAGCTGCTGGCCGCCAAGATCATGGGTCGATGGCGCAGCGGCGCACCGCTCGCGCTCAGCCCACACCACGACGACCCCGCTCTCGGGGCCGACCCAGACCGCCGCAACACCTTCCTCTACGAGCGCGACGACCCGGCAGGATTCACCACCCCCGGCGGCTGCCACATCCGGCGGGCCAACCCCCGCGACGCCTCGGTCGCCGGCGAGCCGCGGCTGCACCGCATGATCAGGCGCGGCGGCGTCTACGGCCCGCCGCTGCCTCCCGGAATCCTGGACGACGACGGGGCCGACCGCGGCCTGATGTTCACGTTCGTCGGCGCCCACCTCGGGCGCCAGTTCGAGTTCGTCCAGTCCGAATGGATGAACGACGGCGTCTTCTTCGGCGCGAACGACGCTCGCGACCCCATCATCGGAGTCCACGACGGCACCACCGGCTTCACCATCCCCCGACGGCCACTGCGCCGGCGTCTGTCTCCGCTGCCACGGTTCGTCGTCACGCGCGGCGGCGAGTACTGCTTCCTGCCAGGCCTGAACGCACTGCGCTGGCTGGGCGATCTGAAGGACTGACCGCGCACCACCGCCCCGACACGCCGCGCCACCCAGGCGGGAAACCTCGTGGACACCCTGCATCCGCTGTTCAAAGCCGTCACGGTGATCTCCATCGCCGCCACCATGTTCGCCGCCGGCCTCGGGGCCACCCTGCCGGCGCCGCGCGCCATCGTCATCCCGCGGCGGTGGTCACGCGACCCCCGGCGGCGCCCGGGCCGACCGCCCGGTCCCGCGCTCGCCCAGCGAGGCGGCAACACCCGGGACCGGTCCTGCGACGCCTGCGCTCACCGCAGGATCTTCTCCTTGGCACGTTGGAACTCCGCTGCGGTGATGTCGCCGCTGGCCCTGAGCCCGGAGAGCCTGGTCAGGTCGTCGACATCCCTATTGGTTCCGCCAGCCGCCTCACGGATGTAGGCGTTGACCATCCCGCGCTGTTCCTGCGACCGCCGCGCGTCCCGCTCGGCCATGTTCTTCCCTCTCGCGATGAGATAGGCGAAGATACCGATAAATGGCAGGATCAGGACGAAGAGGAGCCACCCTGCCTTCGCCCATCCGCTCATTTCTCTGTCCCGGAAGATGTCGACGACGACGCGAAATACGAGAACCAGAAGGATAACCCACAGGAAGATCCAGAAAAGGGTCCAGAAGGCGCCTAGAACCGGATAGTCATACGCAAGGTAGTGGGTAGCCGACACGCCGTCCTCCAACCCGCAGCCGGTAGTACCTCTACAATCACGCCGCATAAGGAAACGGTCGACTCGATCAGTCGCGGACGGTGACATGCCAACGATTCCCCTGACCGGCCGCGAACTGAGGATTCCGGACATGCCAGACTGGAGGCCACGCCGGAACGGCGACGCTGGAGAACGCCACTCGCGGATCGCGCGGGCGGCACTGGTGCGTCGACTGGTGCGTCGACGTCCGGGTGGCCGGGTGGCGCGAACATGATGTTGCGGTGGGTTTTGCGACTCGGATCCGTGCATGAATGGTGCGCCTATGTACACATGGAGCCAATACGCCCGCGCCATGGCCCGGCGGTCGGAGTGCGCCGCGCCGCTTTCGAGCGCACGCTCAGAACGTAGGAGTGCATCGGCCGATCGGGCGGGGCGCGCGCGTCGTCCGTCGGGCGCGACTCTCGTGCGCCCCACGAACGGGCTCGCATCCGGCCGGGCCTTCCGACGACGTGGCTCACGTGCTGACACCTGCGTCTGAGCAGTCCCGTTGCGTGGGCCCGACTGAAGGAGAAGCGACCGTGACCAGCTACCCACCGATCGCCGACCACGGCATGATCGGAGATCTTCAGACCGCGGCGCTGGTGTCCTCCGAAGGATCGATCGACTGGTGGTGTACGCCGCGGTTCGATTCGCCCAGCATTTTCGCCTCCCTTCTCGACAGGGAGCGCGGTGGCTACTGCCGGCTCGCCGCTGACCTTCCGGGCGAGAGCGAGCTCACAATCCGCCAGTTGTACCTGTCGGACACCGCCGTGCTGGTCACTCGATTCATGGCTCCCAGCGGCGTCGGAGAGGTCGCCGACTTCATGGAACCGCTGGACACCACCGTGCCCACGCACCGGCATCGCCTGCTGAGAGTCGCGCGGGTGGTACGGGGGAGCCTCCCCTTCACGTTCACATGCCGGCCCCGGTTCGACTACGGACGCGCGCCGCACACCCTCACACAGATCGACCGCGGATCCGCGGTCTTCCGAGGGCCCAACGCAGATCTGCGTCTTCAGGCCACCGGACCTGTCACGTTCCAAGCCGACTCCAACGATATCTCGGCCCATTTCACTCTCTCGGCCGGAGACGTCGCCGCCATCGTCCTGACCAGCGATGCACCGGACAGCACCGCGCCACGCCCGCTGTCACTGGACGACATCCGGGACGACTTGGAGTCCTGCCGCGGGTTCTGGATCACATGGCTGCGCTCCTGCACCTACCGGGGCCGCTGGAAGAACGCGGTCAACCGTTCGGCGATCACCCTCAAGCTGCTCACCTACGCCCCCACGGGGGCGCCAATCGCCGCGGCCACCGCCGGGCTGCCAGAGCAGATCGGCGGTGAACGCAACTGGGACTACCGATACACCTGGATCCGGGACGCGTCCCTCTCGGTCAGATCACTGATCGACCTTGGGTTCACCCAGGAGGCCCAGGCCTTTCGTCGATGGCTGCGTGACCGGGTCACCGATGGCGGCACCGCCTCTGGTGAGCCGCTGCAAATCATGTACCGGATCGATGGCGACCCTCAGCTGGGTGAGGAGACCCTCGATCACTTCGAGGGCTACCGGGGATCGGCACCGGTTCGGGTCGGCAATGCCGCCGCCGACCAGATCCAGCTCGACATCTACGGAGAGGCCGCCGACGCGCTTGCTCTCAGCGGCGACATCGGAGGCTTCCGCGGCTGGCAGGCCTTCGCCGCCATGCTCGACTGGCTCACCGACCACTGGGACCGGCCCGACGAGGGCATCTGGGAGACCCGCGGAGGTCAGCAGGACTTCACCTACAGCCGGCTGATGGCCTGGGTCGCCTTCGACCGTGGCATTCGCCTGGCGACCCAGTACTCGCGCCCCGCGGACGTCCCTCGCTGGACACAGGTCCGCGATGCGATCTTCAACCAGATCGTCGACCGCGGCTGGAGCCCGAAGCGGGAGGCATTCGTCCAGCACTACAACACCGACGTTCTGGACGCATCGCTCCTGCTCATGCCCCGCGTGGGATTCCTGTCCCCACGGGACCCCGCGTGGCTGAGCACCCTCGATGCGATGGGCCAGGAACTGGTCAGCGACAGCCTCGTGTACCGCTACGATCCCGAGGCCTCTCCGGACGGGCTGCGCGGTTCCGAGGGAACCTTCAACCTCTGCAGCTTCTTCTACGTCGAGGCGCTGGCCCGCGCCGGCCGCCTGATCCAGGCGCGGTACGCCTTCGACAAGATGCTGACCTACGCCAACCACGTCGGCCTGTTCGCCGAGGAGATCGGACCTTCCGGTGAGCAGCTCGGCAACTTCCCGCAGGCGTTCACCCACCTCGCGCTCGTCACCGCGGCCATGGCCCTGGACGACGAGCTCGACGCGGCGGAGAAGGCGCCCGGGTAGCCGGACGGCCGTCAACCCGGCGAACGAGCGGCTGGCGTGTCCGGACCCGACCGGCATCCCGGACACGAGGCAATGATTCCCAGACGCTGATCTGGCCTGGCCGCCACTGGCCTGGCCGCCACTGGCCTGGCGACCGCTGGCCTGGCGACCGCTGGCCTGGCCGCCACGGGCCAGGCCGTCGGTCCGCGGATGGGCCTACCTGGCTGTTCGCCCTTGCCGGTGATGGCTCCGCCGACGTCCCGCGCGGGCGGCGGGTGACAGCTCACGAAGCCGACCGGCCGGACGCCCGAGGAGGACCACGCTGAAACCGTCTTCTGGCAGTCCGTCAGAGATCGACGCCCGCGCGGTCGTCCTCCCGCTGGCGCTCGCGCAGTTCATCTGCAGCTATGCGGCATCGAGCTTGAACGTGGCCATCACCGCCATCTCGAAAGACCTGGACACCACCGTGATCGGTGTGCAGACAACGATCACGTTGTTCACGCTCACCATGGCCGCACTGATGATCCCCGGCAGCAAGCTGTCGGACCGCTGGGGCCGGCGGACATGCTTCATCGCCGGTCTGGCTGTCTACGGTGTCGGCGCGCTGCTGGCATCGCTTTCGCCGGGCCTGGGGCTGATGATCTTTGGAAACTCGATCCTGGAGGGCGCCGGCTCCGCGCTGATGATTCCGCCGGTGTACATCCTGGTCACCGTGACCTTCACCGAGGTCAGGACGCGAGCAAAGTACTTCGGCGTGGTCAGTGGCGCGGGCGCCCTGGGCGCCGCCGTCGGACCATTGATCGGCGGACTGATCACAGGCCTGCTCGGATGGCGCGCGCTGTTTCTGATCCAGGCCCTGGCGGTGGCATTGATCATCTTCCTGGCGCGCAATCTCACTGACCAGCCGCGAGAGGGACCTCGGCCGCCGTTCGACCTGGCCGGCGCAGTGCTGTCCGCGGCTGGCCTGTTCTTCCTGGTTCTGGGAATCCTGCAGACCAACACCTATGGCTGGTTCGTCTCCCGCAAGGACTTCTCGGTCGCGGGCACGGTCCTGATCTCCAAGGGCGGAATGTCTCCGGTCTGGCTGTACATCGGTGTCGGCGCGGTCATCCTCACCTGTTTCTTCTGGCACCTGCGCACGTGGGAGCGAAAAGGCAAGGATCCACTGCTCCGCCGCCGTCTCCTCCGTAACCGAACGGCCAATCTTGGCCTTGGGGTACAGCTCGTCCAATGGCTCACCATGCAGGGCTCCTTCTTCGTCGTCAGCGTGTTCCTCCAGCAGGTCTGGAAGTACGACGCGATCCGTACAGGCCTGATGCTCACCCCCGCCAGCGTGGGAATCCTGGTCTCCTCTGTGGCCGCCGAGAGACTCGCGAGACGGCATTCGCAAAGCACTCTGATCAAAGCGGGTTTTGTGGTCACCACGGCAGGCATGGCCCTGCTCCTGGCACTGGTCCGGGCCACCTCGGGGGTCCTCAGCCTCATACCGGGGCTCCTTCTGACCGGCCTGGGTGTAGGCGTCATGCTCACCGCCGCGGTCAACCTCGTACAGTCGAGCTTCCCGGACGGCGACCAGAGCGATATCTCGGGCCTGTCCCGAAGTGTCTCCAATCTTGGGTCATCGCTGGGAACGGCATCGGCCGGTTCGATCCTGGTCGCCGCCACCCACCCCGGCGGCCGACCCTTCGCGCTGTCCCTCACGACGCTGCTGGTCATCACACTGATCGGCCTCGTCATCGCGCTCCTCATCCCAAGCCGCGCCGGGCCCTAGCGGAGCGCCGTACCGGGCTGCGGACCCGACCGGATGCCGCAAGGCGGCGTACCTGTTTGTCTGGCGACCCGCGGTCGTCAATGCCGGACGGTTGGACGCGGCTCGCGTCGGATGAATCTGAGGCGGATAAATCTCAGTTGACTGGCGGAGTGCCGTTATCCAAACCTTGTGGTATTCCTCATCGGTCGATGATCTTGAGGTCATCTGACTCGCATAGAGGGCCGCCCCGGGATCGACCTGCGGATCTCGGGCGGTTCCCGTGCTGCCAACCAGCTGGCGATGGTTGGATTGATCGACGTGGCGTCCGCCGTCGCGCTGGGAGCGCGGCGCGGTGAGATACAAGACGTCGGACGATCGCAACTCCCGCGAGTGCGGGGTCGAGGTGCATCACCCCCTGCCGCGACTGGTGGCATCTGACCGCAGGTCCCTGCCGGCGATCCGCCTGGGTAAGACGGTGGGTCGCCGCGGTGCTGCCTGGTCTGCTGATCTCTCCGTGGGGTCGATGGCGCACGGTTTGACCCTTGCGTTGAGTCTTCCGTCTGTCGCCAGCGCTGTTCAGGGCTCGATGACGAGGTGTTCGATGAGGTTGTCGCGGAGGGTGAACTGGTAGCGTAGATCGGCGACGCCTCCGGGGAAGTTGCCCTCGAGGTGGTTCTTGGCGATGTAGTGGATCTGGTCGGTTTTCTGCGCGGCGGTGAGTTCGATGGTGTAGGTGAACTCGCTGGCCGAGCGGGTCAGCCAGGTTTCGATCGCCGCTGTTCCGTGGTAGGTGGTGCCGTCGTCGATCACGGTGGCGTCGGTGGTGAACGCGCTGATCGCGGCCGGGGTGTTGTGGGTGCGGTGCGCGGCCAGGTAGCGGACGATCACCTCGGGTAGGGCGTCGGGGGCGATGGGCTGGGGCTCGTTGTCACTCATGGCTGTCCTGACTGTGAGCGGCGGACGGATCACACGGTCGGCGTGGTGCCGCCGTCGATGACGTGCTCGGCGCCGACGATCGACGAAGCGCGGTCGGAGACGAGAAAGGCGACCAGTTCGGCGACCTCCTCGGGCCGGTTGGGGCGCCCGAGCGGAATGCCGCCGAGGGAGTCCATCAGCCCCGCCAACGCGTCCTTGCGGCTGATGCCGGAGCCCTGAGCAAGCCGGTCGACGAGAGCGTCGGCCGCGGCGGTCTGAATGAAGCCGGGCGACACGGTGTTGACGCGTACCCCGCGCGGGGCGACCTCGTTGGCCAGCCCCTTGCTGTAGGTGGTCAGCGCGGCCTTGGCGGCGGCGTAGGCAAGGGTGCCGTTCCACAGCGGCATCCGGCGCTGGATGGAGGAGACATGGACGATGGCCCCCTTTCCGGCCTCGATCATGCCAGGTAGCAGGCCGCGGTCCAGGCGGACCGCGGCCAGCAGGTTGATGGTCAACTCGGTGGCCCAGTCGTCCTCGCCGAGGGCGGCGAATCCGCCCGACGGTGCCTCGGAACCGCCGAGATTGTGGACCAGGATGTCGACGCCGCCCAGGCGGTCGAGCGCTTCGGCCACCACGGTCGCCGCCCCGGCGGCGGTGGCGAGGTCCGCGGGGATGAACAGCTTCGGATCGAGGTCGTCCGGCTGGCGGCGGCCGGTCACCAGCACGGTCGCGTCGGCATGGGCGAGGCGGCGGGCGATGGCCGCGCCCGTGCCCCCGGTACCACCGGTGACCAGCGCACGCCGGCCGTGCAGGGACTCGGTAGGAGGGATGTAGGTCACGACGCTGTCCTTCCGGGCGCGGGCATCCTCGATGCCCACACCCCGTAGTTACTGCTAAAATAGAAGTCAGTGGCTTCGACTTTAGCAGCTACTGGGGAGGGGGTCCGCCATGGCGAGCCGGATCAGGCTCGAGGACCGAGAGTGCCCGCTGTCGACAACGGTGCAGCACGTCGGCGAGTGGTGGACGCTGCTGGTCCTGCACGACGCCTTCGACGGCTACACCCGCTTCGACCAGTTCCAGGACAGCCTCGGCATCTCCTCCAGCATGCTCACCGCCCGCCTCAAGACCCTCGTCGCCGACGGTCTGCTGGAACGCCGGCCCTACCAGACCAACCCGGTCCGGCACGAGTACGTCCTTACCGACCTCGGCCGCTCGCTGCGCCCGGTGATCGTGACGCTGGCGGCGTGGGGCAATTCCCGCCTCCCCGCCGAGCAGCGCAGCATGATCCTCGTCGACGCGAACAGTGGAGAAGAAGTCGAACCCGTCGTCATCGACGCGAAGACCGGCCGCCGCCTCGACGACAGCGACGCCTACGTCTTCACCGCGGGACCCGCCGCCAGCCCGGCCATGCGCGCCCGCTACATCTCTACCGCCGACGCCACGTAGCCCCCGGGGGGTGGTTAAGACCAGGCTGCCGGGTCGAGCCTGACAGAGAGGGTTCCGCGCTCATCCCTCGGACGGCCCCCTGGTGGCGCCGAGGTAGACGTCTGATCCCCATCTCGCGCCAAACGCCGCCGCGAAGGGCTCGACACGAACGTCGGCGCTCTCGTGAGGAGCGTCGACCACCAGCGCCTGCCCGGCCTGCATAGACGATCTGGACGCCGACCCGATACGCGACGAACTTTCGCTTCGGTCGGCGCCATTGATCGTCACCAGGGAACCGGTCCGTTGCGCCGGCTCGCACGGGTGCGATTAGGCCATGTGGCAGAAGCCGGGCGAGGTCGCGGGCTTCTAACGTCGCTGTCACGATGTCAGCGGGTGAGGGGTGACTGTGAGCGACGGCGCGACAGCCGTGGTGCTGCTTCATGGTGAGTGCGAGGACGGCTCCGTGTGGGCGGCTGTCATAAGGCTGCTGCGTGAGGCCGGCGTCGATGTGACAGCTCCCGCGGTGCAGTTGCGATCACTCGAGGGGGATGCGAGGTATGTCCGCGACGTCTCGTGGCGGATCCCCGGACCGGTCCTGCTCGTGGGCCACGGGTACGGCGCCGCCGTCGCCTCGGTGGCCGCGGCCCACCTCGCGAACGCTGTAGGAGTGGTGTTCGTCGCGGGATTTGTCCTGGCTCCGGCGCAGAGCGTCGTCGATGTCGTTTCCACGCCGCGGGGGCGCACCTATCTGGCTTCGTTGCGCCCGGAGGATTTCCTTGACTCGGCGGGGAATTCAGTCAGCGAACTGCGGCTCGGGCCCGGCGAGTACGCCGACACCTTGGCCGCTGACCTGCCCGCCGTGGTGACCAGCCCGCTGGCGGTGGCTCAGCGGCCGGTAGCCGCTGCGGCGCTCGAAGAACGGGCGAGCTCGGCCGGGTGGACGACGCTGCCGTCGTGGTACCTGGTCGCCGCGTCCGACCGGTTCATCGATCCCGACCTACAGCGCGCGATGGCGGAGCGAGCTGGATCGGTCACCCGAGAAGTGAACGCGTCGCATCTTGTCCCTGTCTCCCAGCCGGGCGCCGTGGTAGCGGTCGTCCAAGAAGCCCTGTCAGGGTGCAACCGCGAGACCCGGCACCTGAGATGACGACACAGACTCGACCTAGCATGAGACCTGTGTCCGCCGTCCGTCCGTTGCTCGGACGGGAGCGGGAACTCGGCGTCATCGACGACATCCTCGCCGGGTGTCCCGCGACGGGTCGCTGCCTGGTGTTGCGTGGAGAGGCTGGAATCGGCAAGTCCGCGTTGGCAGCCGAAGCTGGACGGCGCGCGGCGGCGATGGGCCTGCGCGTGCTACGCGCCTCCGGGGTGCAGTCCGAGGCGCACCTTCCCTTCGCCGGCCTGCACCAGCTCCTACAGCCGATTCGGGGCATGATCGATGACCTGCCGGCCAGGCAACGCGCCGCATTGCGTGCCGCGTTGGGGACCGCCACCGCCACGGACGGCACCGCCGGCGCAGACGAGCGGCCTCCCGATGCCGACGACTTCTTTCTCGTCGCGCTCGCCACCCTCACCGTGCTGACCGAGTACGCGGCCAGCGCGCCGGTGGTGGCCTTGGTCGAAGACGCGCACTGGGTCGACAGCTCGACCCGCCACGTACTCGCTTTCGTAGCCCGGCGGCTGGAGTCCGAGCCGATGGTGGTGTTGATCTCCACGAGGGACGATCCCGACGAGATATTCACCCGCGCCGCGCTGCCCGAATTGGTGCTGTCCGGCCTGACGGATCAAGCAGCGAGTGAACTCCTGGACCGCGACGCCGGGGATTTGACCGCCCAGCAGCGGGAACTGGTGCTTCGCGAAGCTATGGGCAATCCGCTGGCTCTGGTGGAGCTCCCGACGACGATCGCGGACCTGGCAGGGGCGCCGCTTCCCCCGAGTTGGCTCCCGCTGACCACGCGACTCGAGAGCGCCTTCGCCGACCGCGCCCTGCGGCTGCCCGCCACAACGCGCGCGATGCTCCTGGTTGTGGCCGTGGCCGATGGCGACGGGCTGGCAGAGCACCTGGCCGCCGCCTCGGTCGTCGTGGGCGCACCCGTCACCGAGGGCCAACTCCGCCCCGCGGTCGCGACGAACCTGGTGACTGTCGGGGCTGGCCGAGTCCAGTTCCGCCACCCGCTCGCACGATCGGCGATTCTGCAGTCCGCGAGCGAATCGGGTCGCCGAGCTGCGCACGCGGCACTGGCCCAGGTACTGGCCGACGAGCCTGACCGTCGGCTGTGGCACCGTGCCGCCGCCGTCGTCGGACGAGATGAACAGGTGGCCGCGGACCTCGAGGCTGCGGCCCAGCGCGCCCGGCAGTTCCGGGAGATCGCGGTCGCGGTCGCGGCATTCGAACGTGCCGCGGCGCTGAGCGACAGTTCCACCTCACGCGGTCGCCGGCTCCTGTTCGCCGCAGAGACCGCGTTCGAGATGGGGCGACGTGACGTCGTCGAACGGGTCGTGGCCGAGGCCGAGCAGCTCGATCTCGGCCCGCTGCAGCGGGCGAGGTTGGCGTGGCTTCGCATGTTGTTCGAGCGGGAGATCTGGCAAAGCACCACGAACCTGGCGCCTTTTGTGGCGGTCGTCGACCAGATGCGGGTGGACGGCGACGTCGACCTCGCCTCACGTTGCTTGTTCACCGTGGCCCAAGTCGCCTGGTGGGCCGAGCCGGGGGGCGGGGCGCAGGACCTCGTCCTGGCGGCGGTCGACCGGATGCCGCTGCCCGCCGACGATCCGCGCCTTCTTGCGACGGTCGCCATGGCCGCACCGGTCGACCGCGCCGCGGCGGTGATCGACCGCACGACCCGCCTCGCTCTCGACCAGACGAGCGACCCTGAGGCACAGCGCCTGGTCGGCCTCGCCCTGAGCACGGTCGGCGCCCTCGACCAGGCCGCCGGCTACTTCTCGGACGCGGTCGCCGGCCAGCGCACCCTCGGTCGGCTCGGACTGTTGGCCCAGACGCTGGTGTCTCTCGCCTGGTGCGCATTCGCGCGCGGCGATTGGGACAGAGCTCGCTCGTCGGCGGATGAAGCCGCTCGCCTCGCGCGCGAGACCGGGTACCCGGGAGCCGAGACGTCCGCGCGGCTGGTCGCGGCGATGCTGGCTGCGTACGACGGGGAGGCCACGTTCGCCTTCTCGGTCGCGAGCGAGGTAGAACGCTGGGCGACGTCTCGGGGGGCGCGTCCCCAGCTCGCCCACGTGCAATGTGTGCGGGGCGTGGCGGCGCTCGCCGAGGGGCGGCACAGTGACGCGGTCGACCAGCTGATGCGGATCTTCGACGTGGCCGATCCGTCCCACCACGGATCCCTGTCCCATCTGGCTGTGGTCGACCTGGCCGAGGCCGCAGCCGGATGCCACCGGACGCGTGAGGTAGCCGATGTCTTCGATCGGCTGGAACTCGTCGCGCGGCGGACGCCGAACCCTTTGCTCCACGCGAGCCTCAGGTATGCCCGGCCGATGCTCGCCGACGAGGCCGCAGCCGAAGCGGGCTTCCAGGCCGCCTTGAACGAAGGGCTCCAGCACTGGCCGTTCGTCCGTGCGCGGCTGCTGTTCGGTTACGGCACCTGGCTGCGCCGGCAACGCCGGATCGTCGAATCACGAATGCCGCTGCGCGCGGCCCGTGATGGATTCGACGCCCTAGGCGCCGGGTCATGGTGCAACCGGGCAAGCCGTGAGTTGCGAGCCTCGGGCGAGGCGAGCCACCGCCCTGGACCGAGCCAGCGCGGCCGCTTGACGTCGCAGGAGCTGCAGGTCGCTCAGATGGCCGCGGCCGGACTCACCAATCGTCAGATCGGGGAGCAGCTCTTCCTCTCGCATCGCACCGTCGGGGCGCATCTGCGCAGGATCTTCCCGAAGCTGGCGGTGACTTCGCGTTCGCAACTCCGTGACGCCCTCGAAAGCCTCCGTAGGTGATCGCCGGGACCGGTCGCTCCATCGATGCCGAGGCGAATGCCGGGTCGGATGCCGTGGTGTCCGGGCCGCGAACGCGGCCGACTCCGCGTCGCGGACAATGCGCGTTGCACGGTCGGGATCGTGAACTGGCCGCTGTGGACCGCCTACTTGTCGCAGCGGCCGCAGGTCAGGGATCGGCACTGGTGTTGCGGGGGGATGCCGGCATCGGCAAGACGGTGATCCTTGCTGCTGCCCGGCGCCGCGCCGTCGAGCTCGGCCTCGCCGTCCTGTCGACAAACGGCGCGGAGGCGGAGTCGACGTTGCCGTTTGCCGGGCTGCACCAGCTGCTCGGTCCCGTGCTCGACGACCTGGCGGCACTGACCCCCAGATTGCAGCGAACCTTACGCGGCGCGTTCGGGCATGAAGACAGCCGGCCGGACCTGTTCAGCGTCGGCCTAGCGGTCCTCGAGCTGCTCGGGGAAAGGGCCGCACGAACTCCGCTGCTCATCCTCGTCGAGGATGCTCACTGGCTGGATCCGGAGACTCTCGGCGTCCTCGTCTTTGTCGCGCGCCGCCTCACTGCCGAGCCGATCGCCGCGGTGATGGCGGTACGCACACAGCACAGTGACGTCCTCGCCGGAACCGGCCTCGGTCAGCTGCGCGTGGCAGAGCTCGACGAAGCGGCCGCGCACCGGGTACTTGCGGACAACGCCCCCTGGCTCACATCCGGCCTCCGGGACCGGATACTCGCCGAGGCGGCTGGCAATCCACTGGCGCTAGTGGAGCTGCCCCGTTGCCTCACCGCCGCCGCCCAGCGTGGCGATGACCTGCCAGAGCTCCTTCCGCTGAACGAACGGCTGGAAAGCGCGTTCGCGGGCCATTTCTCGCGGTTGCCCGAGCCGACCCGCGCGGTGCTTGCCGTGTTCTCCGCCGACACCGGATGCCCGCTACCGGTCCTGTTGACCACGGCACGGACGTTGACCAGCGGCGAGGTCGTGACCGGCGACATCCAGCCGGCCATCGAAGCCGGCCTCGTACGGATTCAGGCACGACGCCTGAGGTTCCGACACCCGCTCGCTCGGTCGGCGGTCTACCGGTCCGTGCCGGACTTCGCGCGGCTGACGATCCATTCCGCGCTCGCCGACGCATGGTCCGACGATCCCGACCGCCGTGCGTGGCACCGCGCCGCCGCAACGCTGGGCCCGGACGAACGGGCGTGCGACGAGGTGGAGGCGGCTGCCGGTCGAGCCATGGAACGTGGTGCGCTCGGTGTCGCGGTCAGCGATCTCGACCGAGCCTCACAACTCGCCGACGATCCGGCCCGGCGCTCGTCCCTGCTGTTGCAGGCGGCCGAACTCGCCTCGCAGCTGCACGACCGGGTCGTTGCCGTGCAGCTCGTCGCGAAGGTGGACCCGGCGCAGGTCGATGTCGTCGATCGGGGGCGGCTGGCGCTGGTACGCGACGTCGTCGAGCCCGGAGACGTGCGGGATACCGGGCGCATCGACGCGCTCTGCGATCTCGCCGCCGAGGCTCGGGCGGCCGGGAACACCGACCTCGCGGCGGCGCTCTGCTGGCGGGCGGCTTCGCGCTGCTGGTGGGCGAGCCTTCCCCCGGACGTCGGTGCCCGGGTCACCACCGTGCTCGGCACCCTCGGCCTACCCGACGACGACCCGCGGACGCTCGCGATCGAGGCGTACGCGCAGTCCGACGTGCTCGGCGCGGGCGTCCTGCGGCGGCTCCCGACCCTGGTACCGGACCGCACCGACATCGACGGCCTACACTTCCTCGGCGGCGCGGCGCTGATCCTCGGTGACTTCGTCACGGCGTCGTCCTTCATGGGCGCCGCAGCCGCCGGGTACCGCGCTCAGGGCCGGGCCGCGCTGCTCGCCCGCACGATGGCCTCGGCCGGCTTCATCCGCCTGTGGCTGGGCCGGTGGCCGACCGTCCGGGCCGAGCTCGAGGAGGCCGAGACGCTGGCCGAGGAGACGGGCGACCACTTCTGGGTCTGCGCCACCCGGTCGAGCCAGGCGCTGCACGAGGCCATGCGCGGCGACAGCGACAACGCTTTCCGGCTCGCGGACTCGGTACTCGCCAGCCCGCTCGTCGTCGGGGTGCGCTTCGCCGCCGAGGCGGCACAGCACGCGCGAGGCGTGGCGGCGAACGCCGCCGGGCGCTACGACGAGGCGCTCGACATCCTGGCCCGGGTCTTCGACCCCGCCGACCCGACGCACCACATCGACATGTCGGGATGGGCACTGCCAGATCTCGCCGACGCAGCCGTCCGTTCGGGTCGGCGGGACGAGATCCAGGAGATCGTTTCGCGGTCCGAGGCGCGCGCCGCGCGCTTCCCCTCGCCGATGCTGCACCGATCGCTCGCCTATGCCCGAGCGGTGCTGGCGCCGGAGGCCGACGCCGGCCAGGCGTTCGATCGCGCGTTGGCCATGGACCTCGGCGCCTGGCCCGTGCACCGTGCTCGGCTGCAGCTCGCTCATGGGGCATGGCTACGCAGACGCAAGCGCATCCTGGAGTCACGGGTTCCGCTGCGCGCCGCCCGCGACGGCTTCGACGGGCTCGGAGCTGTGGCTTGGGGCAAGCTCGCGAGAGAGGAGCTCCGCGCCGCCGGCGAGGACAGCGTGGGACGGGTGCTGCCTTCGGCGGAGCAGCTCACGGCGCAGGAATTGCAAACCGCGCTGCTTGCGGCGGCCGGGTTGAGCAACCGCGAGATCGGCCAGCGCTTGTTCCTCTCCCATCGCACCGTGGGCTCCCACCTCTACCGGATCTTCCCGAAACTCGGCATCAGGGGGCGGACGCAGCTCGTTGAAGCGCTCGCCGCGCGCGGTTACTCAGCCAGTTGACGGCCGTCCGACGCGGGCAGACGCAGTCGACCGACTGGCTGTCGGGTGCCGTCGGGCGGTCTCGCTCCGCCGGCGATCTGAACGGCCAGGAGCGCGATGTCGTCGTCAGTGTCGTGGCTGGCCAGGTCGTGCACGAGCTGGTCGATTCAGGGAGTCGACCGAATATCCACCGTCTCGCGGCGGCACCGACAGGCAGCCACCTCGGTTTTTGGTCGGCCCGACCCGGCTACACGTCCCCGTCCCCAGGCCCGAAGCAAACGATGCAGGTCACGAGGCATCCCCGCGAGCCGCACCGCACGCACTGCGTATTGGGATCCGGGTCAGGCGTGTTCTGCGGGATGCAGGGGCAGCCAGTGCAGACGCTCGCCGAGCCCGTCGGGCGCATTCGCGAATGCTTTCTCGACGGCCTCGCGGCCCTGCTTGAAATGCTCCCAGCCCTCGTAGTGCACCGGGATGACTGTGCGCGGACGCAGCAGTGCGCACAGTTCTACGGCCTCGGCCGCGGTCATGCTGTAGCGCAGCCGGCCCGTGATGGGGAACCGGACCGCGCCGAGGTGGAGCAGCACGGTGTCGACGGTCAGCCGGCGTGGCACCTGCCGGAGGCCCCGGTACAGAACGGTGTCGCCGGTGATCCAGAAGACGCCGTGTTCCTGCCGCGCCCAACGCAGGGCGAACCCGATCACGTGCCCGGCGACGGGCCGGCTCAGTGGGGGGCCATGGCGGCAGGGGGTTGCTGTCACGGTGATGGTGTTCCGCCCCGGCGCTTCGAGTTCGGTGTGTTCCCAGGGCGCGAGGCCACGCGCGGTGCCGCCGAGTCGGCGAGCCCCGGGCCGCGTGGTGATCACGGACGGCACTCGGGCGAGCAGGGCGCGACCGCGGTCGTCGAGGTTGTCGGCGTGATGGTCGTGCGTCAGCAGTACGGCGTCCACCTGGCCGAGGTCGTCGGGTTGCAGCGACGGGCCGGTGTGTTTGCGGGAGCTGGTGCCCCAGCCGAACGAATAGCGGCGCCCTGGTGCGTCGAACGTCGGGTCGGTGAGAATGCGCCAGCCGCCCACCTCGATGAGCGTTGTCGGACCGCCTATGTGCGTCACTCGTATGTCCTTCATGGCTGTACGTCCTCCCAGGGGGTGGTGTGACCTCTCACCGGTGCCGATGCGGCGCGTTCGCAAGGGCCGGAGCGCTCCGGCCCCTGCGAGCGCTGCCGGTCAGCTTTTGACGAACTGCACCAGGTCGTCGGCGAGCTGCTGCTTGTGGGTGTCGGTGATGCCGTGCGGAGCGCCTTCGTAGACGGTCAGGGCCGCGCCCTTGACGATCGCGGCGGAGGCCCCGCCCCCGACAGGAAATGGCACGACCTGGTCGTCGTCGCCGTGGATAACCAGCGTGGGAATGTAGTGGTCCATGTCGTTGCCGTGCCAGGTCTGGGTGGAGCGGCCGTGGCCGCGCCGGTCGTGGGCGACGGCCCGGAATCCGTTTTCGGCGAGGTGGTACTGCTGTGCCTCCCAGCTGTCGCTGCTGAGCGGCCAGCCGTGGGCGAGGATCACGGGGCGGCCTTCACCCCAGTCCTTGACGTAGATGTCGGTACCGTAGGCGGTGGTCACGAAGCTCATCGGTGTTTCCCTATGGGGTGCGCGGTCGCGGTCGTGGCGGGTGCCGCGATAGGTCCGGTCGGGAACCCCAGCGCCCAGTCGAGTGCGTCGTCGGCTACCTGTTCCCAGCCCTCGACGAGCCCGGTGAGGTGCGGCCGACCGGGAAATTCGTGGATCTCCGTGACGGCACCCGTCTTGCGCTGCACCTTGTACGCCGCGCGGGCGAGCGAGGCCGGCACCGTGTGGTCGGCGGTGTTGGCATGGATGAGTAGCGGAGGCCGGTCGGCGTTGTGCAGGTCGACCTTGTTGGCGGCGCGAGGGTTGAGGGTCGCGGTCGCCGCCTGCCACAGCGGCCGGCCCGGCGTCGGGGCGCTGTACCGTTCCCAGAGTTCGTCCGATTTGGCGCGGCTCAGCGTGTTGGCGAAGGCGTAGTGCCACTGGCGCCTCGTCAGCGCGACGGTGCGGCGCGTGTTGGCCGGGTTGCCGAGGACGGCCAGGCCGCTGCGGGCGGTGCTGAGCGGGATTCGCGCGACGCCTTTGACGCCGCCGGGCGAGATGGCCACGCCGGCGGAGCCGAGGCCGCGGTCGAGCAGGAGCTGGACCAGCAGGCCGCCGATCGAGTGGCCCATGATGACGGGTCGCTCGTCGAGTTGGTTGATGACCGCGGCGTAGGCGTCGACGATCTCGATGAGGCCGACCCGGCTCGCGCGGGGCGCCAGGCGAAGCTCGTCGAGCGGCAGGCCCATGCCTGGCCACTCCGGCGCGAGGGTGCGGTGCCCGGCGGCCTCGTACCGGGCACGCCATCCCTGCCACGACTCGGACGTGAGCCAGAGCCCGTGAACGAACACGATGGTCCGTGGCGCTTCCGAGGCCGTCATCGCCCGGCCGCCGCGCGGATGAGACGAACCACATCGGCGGGATGACTCATCATCGCCACATGGGAGCTGGCGATCTCGACGGTCGTCGCGTGCATGCGCGCCGCCATGGTCCGCTCCGCCACCGGCGGGATCAGGTTGTCGTTGGACGCGACGAGGTACCAGGACGGGATCTTCTTCCACGCGGGCACGCCCGACGGCTCCAGCAGCGACGACAGGACGCCGGGTCGCTGGGCCGCCGCGAGGACCTCAGCCTCCTGCCGCGGCAGGTCGGCGGCGAAGATGCGAGGGAACTCGGCCGGGTCGACGTAAGCGTCGCCGTTCTGGTCGCCGGAACCGGGGAACGGACGCACGACAAGGTGTTCGGTGAGGTCGGTGTGCCCACCGCCGAGCGAGTTGGCCGCGGCCACCGACTCGCCTTGGTCGAGACCGTATGCAGCGACGTAGACCAGTGCCTTGACGTTCGGGTTCCCGGTGGCCGCGTTCGTGATCACCGCCCCGCCGTAGGAATGCCCGACGAGCACGATCGGGCCCCGGACGGTGGACAGGAACGAACGGATGTACGCCGCGTCGGACGCCAGGCCGCGTAGCGGGTTGGCCGGCGCATAGGCGGTGTAACCGCTGCGCTGCAGCCGCTCGACGACCTCGTTCCAGCCGGAGGCGTCCGCGAACGCCCCGTGCACGAGGACGATCGTCGGCTTCGGTGCGCCTGACTGCGAGGCACCGGCGGAGGCTGCCGGCACGGCGGCGACCACCAGCGCGGTCAGCACCGTCACGGCCGCGACGGCGAGCTTGCGACGCAGTGTCGCGAGGTGGGTCCTGGGTGGGCTCGGCCAGTTCATCAGTCCTCCTGAGCAGGTCTCGAAACTGCCTGCTCAGCGTGTGCCGTCGACCGCGCGCGCGAATCCGCATGTTGACTGTGTCAGCCGGTTGAGTCTTGGTCGGTCGAATCTCGGCCGGTCGAGCCGTCGTGGTCACGAGGACGGGTCGCGGGTCCGGGCTAGTCCGCCGCGTAGCCGAGCGCGGCGAGCGCGGCACCGAGCTGCGCCCGCCCAGTGACGCCGAGATTCGGGAAGATCCGGTGAAGGTGCGAGCCGACCGTGCGATGGGAGAGGAACAGCCGCTCCAGCGGCCCGCCCGTGGTTGTGCCTGCGACCGTGGCTCGCTCGCCGCGAGGCCGCGCATATCTACTCGCTGTAGTCGATTGCTCTGGAGCCAACTGGGATTCGAACCGGGAGCACTGGCCTCTGGCCTCGGCGTTCCCGCACCTCGACCCAACGAGGGTTCACAGAACTAACCTATTCGCCCAGGTTAGATGTCTCGTCACGCAGCGTGGTGGGGCGGGTGGGGCTCGGACCCATGGCCCGGGGACTGTGAGGATGACTCTCCCTGACATATGCGGGTTGTCGTAGAGATTCGCCGTATGCCGTGGCGTGCCGTTTAGTGATGTCCTTGCTGGCGGGCGAGGTGTTATAGGCGTTCGTCGCCGTACGCTCATCCCGTACTGTGCGTGACAGTGCCGGCCTGTGTCGTTCCGTTCGGCGTCACGTCGGCGTCATCGATCCGTTGGTGCCGTTCGACGGGCCGTAACGCAGCGTGAGATCGGCGAACGGGAGTCCGGCGGCGTGGCAGCCTTACCGGCGCCTCACTACCGCTACATCCCCACACCACACACAGGCGGCCCCGCACATCGTCCAACCCACCGGCTGGCGGTGACGGTCCTGGTCAGAGCGCCTGCGCGCGCCAGACATGCCACGACGCCTCGTCATCACGACGAACTCGCATCACAAATGCGAGGTCCTGCGTTCTCTCTGCGGTGGCACTCGACGATCCACGTTTCGGGCCACGGCAAATAGGAAGATTCATCAGCTGAGCGACGGGACGACTCACTTGCGATCCGACGACGAGGACTCCTGGCCCCGACCTCGGCGATGAGGACCTCCTCGAGACGGCGGCCGCGACGCCGCCGCGGATAAGAGCCTGTCCTGAATCTTGATGGCATGTACCGGCCGTGGCCTGTTCCTGATCTTGCCGGCATGGCGACGCGACCGGAGGGGGCGGGTTGGTCACGGTCGGGACATGGGTCGATCTCCCCGGTATCTCTCCGATATGTCCGATGCGGAGTGGGCGTACGTGGCGCCGTTGCTGCCACCGGCCCCGAAGGACGGCCGCCCGGAGAAGCACGACCGGCGCGACGTCGTCGACGCACTGCTCTACGTGACCCACAACGGGATCGTGTGGCGGGCGCTGCCGGCGGACTTCCCGCCCTGGAAGACCGTCTACGGCTTCTTCGACCGGTGGAAGAAGAAAGGAGTCACGATCACGGTGCACGACGGGTTACGCGACGCACTCCGCTAGGCCGAGGGCAGGGCGACCGAGCCGACCGCCGGCGTGATCGACTCCCAGTCCGTGAAGGGTGCCCAGACCGTCACCGCCACCACCCGCGGCTACGACGCCGGGAAGAAGATCAACGGCCGCAAGCGGTTCATCGTCGTCGACACCCTCGGCCTGCTGCTGGCCGTACTCGTCGTCCCGGCCAGCCGCCAGGACCGCGACGGTGCCCGCCAACTGCTGCTAGATCACTACTTCACCACCCCCACCTGCCGGCACCTGTTCGCCGACGGCGGCTTCGCGGGCAAGCTCGTCGACTGGGCCACCAACATCCTCAGAACCACGATCGAGATCGTCCGGAAGAAAGACGGCCAGAAAGGCTTCCAGGCACTGCCGAAACGCTGGGTCGTGGAACGCACCCTGGCCTGGCTCACCGCCCATCGCCGCCTCGCACGCGACTACGAACGCGACCCCACCAGCTCGGTCACCTTCATCCACTGGGCGCTCATCCGCACCATGGCCCGCCGCCTCGCCCGAGGCAAACCAGTCGCCCGCTGGGCACCCCGAGCGGCCACAGACAGTTAAGGCCCATCAAGATTCAGGACAGGCTCTAAGTCAGCAGGAGCGAATCGAAGAAGAACGCCTGTCACCGAGAAAGACGTTCGAGCAACCGTAGGAGGCAAGGCGGCATGGCTTGGGACTTCGAGACGGATCCGGAGTATGCGCGCGAGCTGGAGTGGGCCGAGGAGTTCGTCCGCGAGGAGGTCGAACCGCTCGACTTCGTCATCGAGCACGCCTGGGACGTGCGTGACCCGGTACGGGCGAAGCTGATCCCGCCGCTGCAGGACCAGGTCCGGGAACGGAAGCTGTGGGCCTGCCATCTCGGCCCGGAGCTGGGTGGCCCGGGCTACGGGCAGGTGAAGCTGGCGCTGCTCAACGAGGTCCTCGGGCGTACCCATTCCGGCCCGGTCGTTTTTGGCTGCCATGCGCCGGATTCGGGAAACGCCGAGATCCTCGCGCACTACGGCACCGACGACCTGAAGAAGACCTATCTGGAACCGCTGATCGAGAACCGGATCGTCTCCTGTTTCTCGATGACCGAACCGCAGGGCGGCTCCGATCCGACCGGGTTCACCACCCTGGCCCGCCTCGACGGTGACGAGTGGGTGATCGACGGGGAGAAGTGGTTCTCCTCGCACGCCCGGTTCGCCTCGTTTCTAATCGTGATGGCGGTCACCGACCCGGACGCACCGGCGCACCGGCGGCTGTCGGCGTTCGTCGTCCCGGCGGACACCCCCGGCATCGATATCGTCCGCAATGTGGGGGTGTCCGGGCACGACGAACATGAGGGCATCCACGCCTACATCCGTTACGAGGGCGTACGCGTCCCGGCGGATCATCTGCTCGGCGAGCGGGGCGCCGGCTTCGCCGTGGCGCAGACCCGGCTGGGCGGCGGCCGCATCCACCACGCGATGCGGACCGTCGGGCTGGTCAGGCGCTCGTTCGAAATGATGTGCGAGCGGGCGGTCTCCCGGACTACCAAGGGCGAGATGCTCGGACGCAAGCAGCTCGTCCAGGAGATGATCGCCGACTCCTGGATCCAGATGGAACAGTTCCGGCTGCTCGTCCTGCGCACGGCCTGGCGCATCGACAGGTACAACGACTACGACAAGGTGCGCGCCGATATCGCCGCGGTCAAGGCGGCGATGCCCAAGGTGCTGATGGACGTCGCGTCCCGCGCGCTGCAGGTGCACGGCTCCCTGGGCGTCTCCACGGAGATGCCGTTCGGCCGGTGGGTGCTGGAGTCGTTCCACATGGGCCTGGCCGACGGCCCGACCGAGATTCACAAGGTGAACCTGGCCCGGCAGCTGCTGCGCGGCGTCGCGCCGGCCCCGGGGTTGTTCCCCACCGGCCACCTCCCGTCCCTGGCCGCCGATGCCCGGGCGCGGTACGCCGTCGAGCTCGAGCTCGC
>NZ_JASNFO010000012.1:0-59835 GCF_032027725.1 Pseudofrankia coriaricola
GTCAGAAGATGGAGACAAACCGCAACCGGGACCGCCGTAACGACGCCGTGCTTGACGAGGCTGGATGGGCAGTCCTGCGGGTCTGGGAGTGCCAGGTCCGCAGGAGCGTCAACGATGCAGCGACGCTGGTGCGGGAAGCCGCTCAGGCAAACAAGCCGACCCTCATGGCCGCCTCCCGTTCGGCCGCCAAGCGCGCGCCTTCCTCCTCAGCTCGCACGGCCACCTCACGCGGGTAGGCGCAGCCGGCCTCCGCAAGCGGACAGGAGCCGCACTTGGGCACACCGGGCCCACAGTCCGTCATCCCCAGGTACCGGATGGCCGCCATTCGCAGCGGTGCCTCGTCTCCGGTACCAACCAGACGGGCGAGGTCGATACGGCCGTCGGTCAGCTGGTTCCGTTCGTGAGACCTGGTCCCGCGGAACCGTGCGGCGACCCGGACGGCGCTCATGCCGGCAGCGAGCACGTCATAGCCGAGCAGCATCTTGAAGACCTTCTCGTCTGCCGGCCCCAGCTTGAGCAGCTTGGCCACCTCGCCGGCGTCGCCCGGGAGATCGACGTCAACCAGGCGTCGTAGCCGCTCCAGCCTCCGCCGCGCGGCGCGCGGCGCGACATGAAGAAAATCATGCAGAGTCGTCTCGTCGAGGCGGTCATGTCCACGCAACACGTCCAGCACAGGCGTGTCGGCCGGCGATACTGGCTGATTCCTCGACAGCAGCGCACAGGCGACCGCGATCAGCGGCGTCATTGCCTCGTCGGGGACCGCTGTCCACGACTCGGATCGCCGCAGTTCAGTAGCCAGGGCGGCGAGCCGTTGGTGGACGTCCTGCCAGTTCTGGGCGCACGGCAGCCCCGCTATCGCCGAGTCCTTTTCCGACCGCGGCGCAACCGCCCTGGCGGCAGCCGCTCCTGCCAGCGGCGGGACCGCGTTGCCGATCTGTTTGAAGGCATCGCTGCGATGGCCGGCGAATCGGAAGCGATCGGGGAAGGTCTGGAGTCGCGCAGCCTCACGGACTGTAAGCGTCCGCGCCTCCATCGGGTGGATATACCAGTATCCGTCCTTCGCGATGTGCGCAGTGATGGTTCGGCTCAGCTGGTCCTCGGCGAGTCGCTTGTACTTGTCGTCGAAGGTCCTCGTCGAGTAACGGCGCAGGCGTTCCGGGACGTCGGTGTAAAGCCAGTCGGGCTTCATCATCGTGAAGATCTCACGGTCGTCGTCCCGGACTGGACGGGTGAAGTGGTCGTGGACCTTGCCCTCGCTGGCGCGCTGTCGCATCCTGCGCACGAACTCGTTCCGCGCGACGACCTCGTCATAGTCCATCTCCCGCTCGCCGGTCGTCAGACCGAGCGAGGGAAGATCCCCGATCGCGTCGCCGACCATGACCTGGGGATGGTCGTCCTCGGCTGGCCAGGTGAACGGGCCGCCATCGTTGCGGGCAAGCAGAATCAGCCGGCGACGATGCTGAGGAACCCGGTATCGCCAAGTCTCGATGATGCGCACGTCGGTGGCGTAGCCCGACTCCTCCAGGTCTCCGACCATCCGGCGGACCGTCTGGAAGTCATCGCCAAGCGCCATGTCCGGGACGTTCTCCATCAGCACGGCCCGCGGCTTGAGGTCGAGGACGATGCCGAGGAACGCCATCCACAGCTCGCGCCTCGGGTCGAGGTGGGAACGCGTCCCCTGTGAGATCAAACTACGAATCTTGCTCGACCCGGCGCGGCTGTATGGCTGGCATGGTGGGCCGCCAGCGACGAGGTCGATCGGTACGCCGTCGAATGACGAGACGAGCTCGGCCCGGCGGTCGGGGTCGCTCAGGTCGAGTTGCAGCGCCTTGCCACGGAAGTTGGCACGATGGGTCTCGACAGCGCGCTGGTCGTGGTCCACGGCCGTGACGACAGCCCAGCCCGCCTCCTCCAGTCCCAGGCTGAGGCCACCGGCACCGCTGAACAGGTCGACCGCGAGGCGCCGACCGGACGCCACTTCAGCCCGGCACCAAACGAGGAAGTCGTCGTCCGACGGACCGCCCTGGCATGGCGGAAGCTGCAGCAAGTCGCTGCGCTCCAGCCGCACGCCGTAGGTAGCCACCGCCCGCCCTCCCCTAGAACCGCCAGCCCAGGTCCGGCACACCCGAAGCAACCGCCGACGCGCGGTAGTAGTTAATAACAGTCACGCCGCCCCACACGGTACGGCTCCCGCGGCGCCCACTCGCACGGCGCAGACCGGCTACTACCTGCACGTTCGTACACACGTTCTACCAGCAGGTTGCGACAGCTTCCCGGCGCCGGGCCCAGCGCGCCCGGCGGGGGCCTCGCGGCGCCGTGGGAGGACATCCGCCTGCTCCGCCTCCGGCCGCCGGGGCTCCGAGACGTCCTCAACCCCGCCACGCGCCAACCACATCATGACGAGCGAGCAACAGGCATGCCGGGCCTCACCAGCGCTTTTCTCCGCGGGGATGCATGTGAGAGCCTGGGGGTCGCCTACGTCGAGGCAACCAAGGAGGACCGGATGACAGGCCGACGAACGTACGAGGTGATGCCGTCGGCTGCGCGGCTCACCCGGTCACTTCGGGACGTCGGCTACGACTTCCCGTCCGCCATCGCCGACCTCGTCGACAACAGCATCTCCGCTGGGGCCACTCACGTTCAGGTCATCGTCGAGTTCGACGGCACCGACTCCCGGGTCTTCATAGCAGACGACGGAATCGGAATGAGCGAGAACGCGCTGGTCGAGGCCCTCCGCTTCGGCTCGCGCCGCACCTACCAGGAGAGCGACCTTGGCCGGTACGGGCTCGGGCTGAAGACCGCATCCCTCTCGCAGGGCAGGTCCGTCACTGTCGTCACACGGCGGTCGGTCTCCGCCGACCGCGTCTTCATCCGTGAACTCAACCTCGACCTGATCCAGGATCTTGACGAATGGCTTGTCGTCGCGCCCAGACGCTCGGCTGAAACTGACCGTGCACGTCAGCTGCTCGGCGACGAGACCGGAACGGTGGTCCTCTGGCGCGATCTCGACCGCGTCTTGCCCGAGAAGCGCCCCGACGGTGGCTGGGCACGCCGGCGGATCGACAACTATGCCCGCAAGACCGCCGAGCATCTCGCCATCGTCTTCCATCGTTTTCTCGAAGGGCTGCCGGACGGCAGAAGAGTCGCCATCTCGGTAAACGGCGAGAAGGTTCGCCCCTGGAACCCGTTCGCGTCCGGTGAAGAGCACTGCCGCGAGTTTCCTGCACAGCAATTCGAGATCACCGTTGGCGACTCCTCCGGTACTGCACGTCTTCGGCGCTTTGTACTCCCCGCACGCACCCAGTTCTCGTCCCAAGGCGAGTTCGAACGCCTCTCGGGCCCGCTGAACTGGAACCGGCAGCAGGGCCTCTATATTTACCGCGCGGACCGTCTGGTCCAGTGGGGCGGCTGGGCCGGCATCCGCGGCATCGACGAGCACACCAAGTTGGCCCGCGCCTCGCTCGACTTCGACACCTCTCTCGACCCCGCCTTCAACATCAATGTCTCAAAGATGCGGGTCTCGATGCCGCCGCAACTCCGCCAGATAATCGAAACTTCAGTCAATGAGCTATGCCTGGCCGCGAACGCGGCCTACCGCCGTTCCTCGCACCGCGGCAACATGCCCCTACACATGGGCGCTCGTCAGCCGACCTCGGCACCCAGCACCGACCTTGCACTCGCCGGCCTCGCCCTCCGCTCGGCCGCTATGCAGGCCGGCCGTTACGAAGCTCTCGAGAGCATTCTCGCCATCATCCGCCGTGACGCACCTGAAATTGCCACCGCCCTTGGCCTCGGCAGTTGAGCGGAGTCACAGGGTCCGCCGCGCTCCAACCGTCGCCGGCCCGGCCCGGCCTCAACCCCGACGCCGGAAGGCAGCCCAGCGAGACGCTGCCTGGGCCTGACGGCGGGTCCACGGCGCCGGTCCCTGGTCGCCCGTTTCAGGGCGGCGGCTGGTCTGACCGGACGTTGAGGATCTCGATCGACTGGCCGCGCCAGCGCGTCGGGTCGGCGGTGGCGATGGCGGCTCCAGCGTTCCGCTCGGCGTCAGGCTCAGCCGCAAAGCGGGCGTGCGCCGTGGCCCAACTGGTCTCGCGGGCGACGGCGAGCGCGGCTGGTAGGTCCAAGTCGAGAACCCTGATCCCTTTCATCGACGCGAAGTGCTCAGCTATGCCGCGTCGAACCCGTTCCGCCTCTACCAACGCACAGGTCGGGGCATAGAGGAACCAGCCAGGGGTGTGGTGGGCGTAGTGGATCAGCGTGGACGCGGCGATGCTGCCGCGCCCCGCGGCGACCATCGCCGAGTCGTCCAGGACTACGTGACGCTCTTTGATCACCTGACCCGTCCGATCTGGGCTATGCGCCGCTCGAGGTCGGCATAGTGCTCCGCCAGTTCCTCCTCGGTCGGGTCGTAGCCCCACTCGCGGAGAATGTCGCTGGCCTGCTCCGCGTGGGCGGCCCGCTCGGTGGGAGTGGCCAGAGATCCAGCAAGCCTGATGAGGTAGGCCCGCAACGACAGGCCCTCGTCCGCCGCGACCTGGGACAGCTTGTCCCATACGTCGGCTGGGATCTCGACGGTGACGTCGGACATGAACGGACTCCTCGAGGCGGACCCGACCCGATCTGGCGGGTCAGGACACCTACCAATTCCACGATGGTCCACGACCGATACCGCCACCGACAAGACGTGGGTCATGTGCGCCTCCCGACGTCCCCATTTGGCCCGATAACTTAGACACTGTCTGGTGCGACAGTACCTGGGCCGACGATTCTGATCAAGCTCGGAGGGAGTGGGACATGCTGTCGACCTCGACCCGGCGGGCGAGGAGGGTCTCCCGCGGAGAAGATCCGAGCAACGCCTGACGAGTCCACGTCGCCGCCGCGCGGATCGACCGGCGGGTACCGCTCGGCCAGAGCTCGCCCTGATCCAGCTCCGCAGGCGCACGGCTCCCAGCCCGGGCCTCCACCGCCCAGTCGCCCGGCCTGCTGGGAATCCTGATCGCTGCCGTGTCGAGGTGCCCTCTACAGCGGCAGCGCGTAGCCGAGCTTGCGGACGGCGGCACGGAAGTCGGCCTCGCGTTCCGGGGAGACTGCGAGGTGGCGGTCGCCGATCCGCTGGCAGATCGCGCGGAGCTTGCGGTCGCCGCCGATGAGCGCCGCCAGCGCCGGATCGGCGCACTCGACCACCTTGCTGTACCCGAGATCCCGCAGCTGGCCGGAACGGGCTGTCGCATCAGCGAACAGCGTCCGCACCGCGGCGGGCAGCTCGTCAACCGCCGCGCGGCTGGTGAGGAACGCCCGCAGCTCCTCCGGCTGGCGGCCCTGCTCGATGGCCACCAGCAGCGACGCGAGGCTCAGCGCCCAGACGCGTTCCGATCGGCGCCGTGCGAAGGCATCCAGAAGGAGCTCCTCGCTGGGCACCAGGCGGCCGGTGACGACGACGTCAAGGCTGGGAAGCACCTTGATCGGCTCGAGGATGTCGTCTGCATCGTCATCTTCGCCCTGGCGGTCGTCATCTTCGCCCGCCGCCGCGTCAGGCTCGTACCGGTCGGAGAGGCCAAGCACGTAGGCGCCGAGCCTATTGAGGCGGATCTCCGCCAGCCCGTCGTAACGGCTGAGGCAGTCGATCCAGTCCGCGCCCCAGTTGTCGCGGAAGTCATCCCGGGCGCCGGCCGCCGAGCCGTAGCGCAGGTCGAAGAGCCCGAGGGTGCCGGCGTACTCGAACAGCAGGCACAGGGTGTACCGGCCCTCCAGAAGCGTCCAGCCATGGTGGCCGTCATACCCGAGGCTGCCGTACTCCCGGTCGTCGAGATACAGCTTCCACAGGTCACGCGCCACGCCGAACTGCGGGCCCTCCGTGATCATAGAGCCGAACAGGAGGTCCACTGGCATCCACTCGCCCAGCGCGCAGTGCATAGCCAACGCCTCGCCCGCGGCTTTGCGCCGCGGTCCAGCAGCCGTCAACGCCCGAGCCGACCGCTGGCCCTTGATCTCCTCAATCCGGCTCATCTCGTCCAGGAGCGCGTGGCTGAGCCAACGCTTCCAGAGCAGCCGGATGGTCTCCGCCGGCGGCTTCGTCAGCGCCGCCCGCCCCTTCGCGGTCAGCGTCAGCCGTCCACCAACGATCTCGGCCAGGCCGCCGGCCTGCAGCAACAACGGCCACGCGAAGGCCGCGATGGGGTCGTCAACGTAGAAGTCGCCATGCCGCAGCACCTCGGCGACCGCGGTCACCGTCACGGCCGACGGCCGGCTGGTCTTCTCACTGCAGCGCAGCTTCCCGACCGCGCACAGCCGCAGCACCGCCAGCAGGTCGGCGAGCGCATCCCGAGCAGTCAGCCGCTCGGTGAGCTCTTCCCCGTCGTCCGGAGCCTCATCGGTCACGCCGAGCGGTTCCACCGCTACGTCGGCGCCCGCGCCGCTGCCTGACTCTGCCCCATCGCCGTCGACCTCGACGATCTGAACCCGCACCGCCATGACTGTCACAGTAGGACGCTTCACTCGATCCTCGGACATGGAGGGGAGTCAGCCGGCGCCCGACGGCGGGTTGGAGCCTGGGGGTGGGCTCGGGCCTGGCGTGGGAGCAGACGTCGGCGGCGGGAGGCGGAGGTACTCCCCGTCGACGATCTCGTGGAAGCGGCGCTTGCGGCGGGTGCTGGCCGACTTGGCCCTGATGTCACGGCTGCCCTCCCAGAACCGGCGACCGTCGGATCCAGCCAGCACGATGCGAGCGGCCTCGCGCAGCGCCACCTCCGTGAGGGCGTTCAACTCGAACATGAGCTCCCAGTGGGAAAAGATCATGTTCACGTACAGCTGGGCTCGCTGTTCCTCCGGATCGGCGGAGTCGAAAAAGTCGCCCCAGCAGCGCCGGTAGACCTCGTCGTCCATCGCCATCCGCAACAGATCCACATGCAACGACCGCAGCGCCTGGTCCCACCCGGCCCTCGCCCCTCGGGCCTGCAGCCCCACCGACCAGACCGCCGCGGCGAGCGCGACCACTGGCAGCAGCGCCCTGGCCGCTCCATGCCTTGCGCCCGCCACCGCCCTCCCCTTCATCGCCCTGACGTAGCCATCACTGTCTCACCAGACAGCGCATAAGTCATCACTATGACGACGAGGAGGAGCGGTCGTTGCCGAGGAACCTTCCGATGGCAACGAATGTGATCAAGACGGTGAGAGCCTCTGGCTCGCAGCGAGGTCTAACGTCCCCTGGGCAGCGGTGCTGGTCGCAGCAGCCGGCTCAGGGACACGAATCTGGCTTGTCGTTTGTGTTGGATCAGGGTGCGGCGCCGGACGCGGCTCTGCGACGACACGTCTGATCCGCCGCGGTCAGAGCCCTGAAAGGTAGATCAGACCCCGCCGTTGGACAGTCGACCAACCACAGTTTGCTCGCGGCGGTCAGCTCCGGAGGAACAGGATCAGGCTCCGGCCGAGACCACTTGGCGCACTGACGGCTCGCCGAGTGGGACGCCACTGACTTCAGCGAGACGCTCAGGCATCCGGGATGTCCGGCTTCGCGGCGATGAGCATCTCCCGAGGGATCACAACCAGTCGTTCGTCCGAGCCGACATGCACCCCGTCCGGCAGGCGGTGCTCGTAGGTGGCGGTCAGATCGCAGCCAACGATTGCGATGTCCCCGTTGTCGAGTTCCCAGATGTCAGGGCATTTGGGAGTGGCGTCCGTAGCGCCAAGCTCAGCCGCCGAGAGTCCAAGCCGACGTCTGAAGTCGGCCTTCGGATCCGCGTTCCAGACCATGCGCCGCTCCAATAATAATGGCAACTGCCCACACCCAGGCATCACGCGTGCGCCCCTGCCGGGTGCCGGGTTATGCCAATCCTAGTACGAAGGTGAGGCATGCTCATATCATTGCGCAAACCCTCGGGCCACGGCGGGCCGCTGCGTATGCTCGATGACGACGCCGTCGGCGGCGCGGACGAGACGCGAAACGTCAGGACCTGATGACGAGCCTCGCCCTTCGACCCTGAACCCGCTGGTCCCGCCGGCCCCGCCGGCCCGAAACCTAGGTCTTGGCTGTCAGCAAGAAGCGAACCCGCCCCGGCGGGGGGAGTCGCCGGGGCGGGTTCCTGATTGCTTTCCTTTGCGGGTACCGCCAGAACTATGCGGCGGCGGCGGCGACGCGGGCCTGCTGCTGGGCCGCGTAGGCGTCCCGTTCGTTGAGGCGGGGGAAGGGCTCGGCCGGGACCGGCACGCCGAGGAAGGCGCACAGCGGCTCCCAGCCCTCGGCGACGTCGAAGACCAGCAGGCGATCCGCCGGGATCTCCCGCTTCACCTCGGCGATGTGGTCCTCATAGACCCGCAGGGCGTGGTCCTTGTCCGCGAAGCGCCCGTCGAAGATGCCGTCCCAGATCAGCAGCCTGAGCAGCTTGATCAGCGGCTCGACCTCGGCCGGCAGATGCTCCGGGACGTTCAGGATCGCCTGGTAGAGCGTGTTCTTCACACTCTCGTACCACTTCTCCGGGTCGCGTACCGAAAGAACCACCTTCGACGCTGGGTCGTGGGCGGCGAGCTCCCGCCAGAAACGGGCGCCCGGCCAGTCGACGGTCGACCTGTACCCGGCGTACATGGAATCCCAGTCGACAGGTTTTCCTTCGACCGCGTCCAGCCAGTCGAAAACGGTTTCACGCCGTTTCATCAGTTCAAAGCCGTGATGGCATGGCCCGAATCCCAGCTGCTCGAGGGCCGCCTTGAGTGAGAGAGTTCCGGTGCGCCCGAAGCCCGCGCCAACGATGTCGACCATTTCCCTCCTCCATAGATTACCTGGACGCAACGCTATCGAAGTGGGCGCTCGGGCCGGAACGGAACCCCCCACCGCCGAGAACAAAGAACGCTCGTCGGGAGTCAATGCTCGGGGGTGATCGACGGCATGGTAACCTTGCCCGTCACGCCACAAAACCGCTTTCCTCACCGGAATTACGATAAAACGCAGGCGCTGTGTTTATCTGTGTACCGTACGCAATATGGCGCCGTCTCGCTCGGACTTTCGGAACTGACAGTCACCCGATGCGTAGGCCGGACGTTCGGCTCAGCTTTCACGCGCGAACGACAGGGTGCCACCAACATCTGAAGGACAGCCGCATGGATGACCGCGGCCCGGTCCAGCCCGGCCCGGTCCAGCCCGGCTCGGCTCGGCTCGGCTCGGTCCAGCCCGGCTCGGCACGGCCACCGCCGGGCCAGCGGCGATCCGCGACGGTCCGCGACCGTCGGCGGCGATCCGCGGAGGTTCGCGGGCACCACGAACGACACACACGCCGAGTGCACGCGCATGGCGAGGGCGACCCCGCCGCCCGTCCGCGACCGGCGACCGACTGCCAGCCGACTGCCAGCGACCGGCCGACTGCCGGCGTACGCACGCGCGATCCGCGTCTCGGCGCGTCACAGCGTGAGCGCAGAGGGCGGATGGTCGGGCTCGTCTCCTGCCTGGGGGCATCCGGTCTCCCGCCTGGAGCCATCGAGGGCCGCCTCGCCGCGACGGAGGTGGAGTGGCGGCGACGAAGCGGCTACCAACCGTCATTGACAAGGCCGATGTGAGCGGCTGCTGTACAGGTTTGGTTGCTAGGCTGCGGCGCCGGGAGGTAGGTGCTGATGCCGGACGAGAAGGACCCAGCCGGGCCGGATGCACGGTCTGATGAGTCGAGCGCGCCGGCATCGCCGGCGGACACGGACGCCAAGGAAGAGAAGCAAGGACAGAGCGGCAAGAGACAGGGTGCCACCGCGCCACCGCCGATCATCCTGTCCACCTCGGGGATTCCGATGGTTCAGGGTGCGGACGCGGCCGGTGGGGCCGTTGGTGGCTGGGCCCTGTTGCCGCCACCCCGGGACCCTGCTTCCGGGCCATGGGGGCTCACCGCCCCTACTCTTACGAACCGTGACCAGCCCGAATCGTCCAGTGACGCCTCTGGCCTCGACGAGGCTGACGTCGATGACGACAACGACGTCGACGACGCGGCCGAGGACCACCAGGCCCTTCGCGGCGGCGAGAAGGCCGGCGTGAAGGTCACCGGCCGCGCCTCGGGCACTGGCCACGGCGACGATGACCTCGACACGGACGACGACCTCGACCTCGACTCGTCCGACCTCGACGAGCCGGACTTCGATGACGACGAAGACGATGATGACGAGGACGAGGACAGCGACGACGGCGAGGACGGTTCGCCGAGCTGGCAGAAGAACGTCTCCGGCGAGCGCCCGCGACGTCGCGAGCTCGCCCCGGAGGTCAAGGTCGCCGCGTTCGGCGTCCTCGCGGCCCTGCTGCTGACGGTCGGCGCGATCGCGCTCTCGAAGTCGCTCGGCGGCTCGTCGTCATCCGGCGACACTGCGAGCGTCACCCCGGAAGCGACCCAGAGCGTCAAGCCGCCGGCGACATCGAAGGTCGGGGACTGCGTCTACACCGAGGACGGGAACACGCCTGCCCGAAACGTCACGCTTCCGCCCGCGGGGCCCAGCGTCGACACGAATCCCGCCAAGATGGTGATCACCACCAACCTCGGCACGATGACAGCCACTCTCGACGCGGCCAAGGCGCCGTGCACCGTGCACGCGCTGAGCTACCTCGCCGAGAAGAAGTACTTCGACGGAACGACCTGCCACCGGGAGACCTCTGGTCCCGACGCTGGGATCTTCGTTCTGCAGTGCGGTGACCCGACAGGCACGGGCGGCGGCTCGCCCGGGTTCCAGTACAAGAACGAGAACATCACCGGCGTCAACTACAACCGTGGCGTACTCGCCATGGCGAACGCCGGCCCGGACACGAACGGCAGCCAGTTCTTCATCAACTATGCCGATCCGTCGGAGGAGGGTGCCCAGGCGCTCGCCGGCGGCTACACGGTCGTCGGTCAGATCACCGAGGGACTCGACATCCTCGACAAGATCACCAGTCCTGGTGCCGAGGGTGAGACAGGTGATGGCGCGCCGGTCACCAAGCCGCAGATCCTCTCGCTCACGGTCACCCAGTGACGCCTGGCGGCCCGGGCATGATCATCCAGTGACAAACTCGCGGTAACGCGCGACGAAATGGTCATCGCGGTCACCCCGGCATCTCTGCGACGATGCCGGGGTGACCGCTCCGTCCAACCGACGAGAGCCCGACGCGTCCGGCCGCTCCGGCAGGCCCACCGCATCGACTGACGTCTGTCCTCGCCAGGAGCCGGGTCCGCGCTCTGGGCCCGGCTCAAGGCGCCCTCACCCCTGATCTGGCCGACGCTCGGGTCCCGAGCGGTTCCCGGTCACGGGCCCGAGCGGTTCCCTGTTACGTTACGGGCCGCCTCGGCCAGTCCGGCGGACCTGGGCTGGGCGCGGCGGCAGACTTGGTGGCATGGGCGTCGATGTGCCATTGGATCGGTTCGAGGAACTGGTGGTCGAGGCACTGGACAGCCTGCCGCCGGAGCTGGGCCGGCGGATGCGCAACGTCGCGGTCCTCGTGGAGGACGACTCGACGGATGGCCTGCTCGGGCTGTACGAGGGCGTCCCACTCACCGAGCGGGGGGACTGGTACAGCGCGGTTCTCCCCGACCGGATCACGATCTACCGGAAACCGATCTGCGCGATGTGCGCGAACGAGGCCGAGGTCGTCCGCGAAGTTCGGGTCACCGTCATCCACGAGATTGCCCACCATTTCGGCATCGACGACGACCGCCTCCACGAGCTCGGCTGGGCCTAGCCCTCCCCGTCGATCTCGCTTCCCACTAGTGCTTCTGGGGACGGGGGCCTCCGGAGGTGCGAAGGAGGAGCATTTTCGCACCTCCTTTGGCTCTCTAGCGACCAGAGATGCGCACGGGCCGAACAAACTGGTTGCCGACAGTGACCCGCCGCGGGTGGCGGTGTACGGCCGGGGTAGGCATTGAGCACATCTGCTGCCCGAGGGGCGGAGGTACCGGTGGCATCCACTGAGCCGCATCTGGACCGACCCGACCGCGATCTCGATCGAGCCGCCGAGTGCGGCCTCGGCCGGGCCGAGGCCGACCGCGCCTACCGCTACCGCGCCCATCCCGCCGATGCCAACAAGATCAATCGTGCCGATGCGAACCAGATCGATCTTGAGCGATCCCAGCCAGGCCTCGGAACGGACCCTCGGACGTCATGGCGCCATGACCGGGCGTCATGGCGCCATGAGCCGACGGTCGATTGCCGGCGACCGAGCACCTCGCGGGTCTACGACTACTTCCTCGGCGGGTCGAACCACTTCCCTGTCGATCGGGAGCTGGCCGCTCGTCTGTCGGCCACGCTTCCCGACATCGACGCGATCATGCGGGAGAACCGGGCGTTCATGCGCCGGGCGGTCCGTTTTCTGCTGGATGCCGGCATCCAGCAGTTCCTTGACCTTGGCTCCGGCATTCCGACGGACGACGGTCACGCCGGCAATGTGCATGAGCTTGCGCGGCGGCGCCGCGACGGCGGCGCCCGCGTCGTCTACGTCGACCTTGACCCGACGGCGGTCGCCCGCAGCCGCGTCGTCCTGGCCGGTAACCAGGACGCAACGATCATCCAGGCCGACCTGCGCGACCCGGACACGGTGTTCGACCATCCGGACACCCGCCGGCTGCTCGACCTGGCCAGGCCTACCGCGGTGCTGATCCTAGGCGTCCTGCACGACATCCCGGACGCGGACGACCCGCCGAGGATCATCGGCCAGATCCGCGAACGCCTCGCCCCGGGCAGCTTCCTCGCTCTCTCCCAGGGCACGGTCAACAGCCGCGCTGACACCGGCGGAGCCGGGACGAACGCCTACAACGACGGTTACGCACGCGGAGCGCCTCGGCTCTCGCTGCGCGGCCGCGCCCAGACCCTCGCCCTCCTCGACGGCTTCGAACTGGTCGCCCCCGGGCTCGTCTTCCTCGAGGACTGGCGCCCGTATCTGGATGACGACGCCGACCGCCTCACCTCCCCTGCCCGCGCGGCTGGCGCTACACCGGGCTTCCGGGCCGCCCTCGCCGGCATCGGCATGCGGTAGCTCCCCACCGCTCTCCGCCAGTACGCGGGGCGTGGTGCGGGGTTGTGGGCTGCGGGGTGCGCGTGGTGCGGGGTGCGGGGCGGGGTGCTGGGTGCGGGGCGGGGTGCTGGCCTACGAGTGGCGGTGGGCGGCGCGGTGCCGGTGGCCGTCGCGCGCCGCGGGGACCAGCGGGCCGCCAGGAACGTCCGGCGCCCCCGGGAAGGGGACGGTCGCCCCGCCCGCGGCGAACGCGACGGCCATCTTGTCGGCGCACATGGGACGGCCGAAGAGGTGGCCTTGGCCGAGGTCGACGCCAAGGGCCAGCATCCGCGCCGCCTGCGCGCGCGTCTCCACCGACTCGGCCGTGACGATGTGCCCCAGCCGATGCGCGATCGAGACGATCCCTTCGACCATCTGGTCCATGGCCTCAGTCTCCGACCGCTCGGCGAGCAGCCGAGCCCGCTCCCCACCGCCGCCGGCGGCGAGAGCGACGACGGAGGCCGGGTCACCCACAGCCACACCGGCGCCCGAGCTCACACCGGCGCCCGAGCCCGCATCGGCGTCGGCTTCCACCTCGTCGTCCGTCTCGTCCGCCCCGTCGTCCTCGTCCCGCGCACAGAACTGGCCGGCGAGCTTGAGGGCACCGACCGGCAGCGTCGGTAGGTACGCGAAGTTCGAGTAACCCGTGCCGAAGTCGTCGATCGCGATCCGGATGCCCGCGTCGGCGAGCTGGTGCAACGCCTCGGGCTGGCGGCCGAACGCGTCGATCATCAGGTTCTCGACCAGCTCCAGTTGCAGGCAGCGCGGGTCCAGCCCGGCGCGCTCGACGATGCCCAGGATCACCGGCACGAGGTCCGGCTCCTCCAGCTGGCGCACCGAGAGGTTCACACTGACGAAGGGGTCTGGGACGGCCCCGCCGCGCATGCCCACGCCATCCACACAGTCCGCGCCGGATACACCGGGCAGGCCGGGGACCGCCTCGCCGTCGGGGGCTGCCAGCCGGGTGGCCGCGGCGGCGCCCGCCCAGCGGGCGGCGTCGCGGCAGGCGGTTTCGAGCACGTGCAGGCCGAGCGGCACGATCAGGCCCGACTCCTCGGCCACGCCGATGAACTCCTCGGGCGAGAGCAGGCCCTGGCGCGGGTGGTCCCAGCGCACGAGCGCCTCGGCGCCCTGAATCGTCCCGTCGGTCAGCCGCACGATCGGCTGGTAGTGCACGACGAACTGGCCGGTGCGCAGCGCCGCCGCGATCGAGCGGGTCAGCCGCGCCGTGGCCGCCGCGGCCGCCCCCTGCCGGGAGGCCGAAGAGCCGGGGACCGGCCGGTCCGCTCCCGTACCCAGGAGTCGCCCCGGTGGACGGCCGTGATCCCCGCCAGGTGCGTCGCCACGGTCGAGCCCGCCGCTGTGGCCGGCCCCTGCCCGCGGGTCATGACGACTGGTCACGTCCTCGATCGTGACGGCGTAGTACGAGCCGCCGGCGGCGGTCTCGTCGTCGACCATCGCCGCCGTCAGGCTGACCCACACCTCGTTGCCGTCCGGGTCGGCCTCCCGGTCCAGCCGCCAGAAGCCGTGCCCCGGCCGGCCGGCGCGCACCGCCGCCCACATGTCGATCAGCCCGGCTCGGTCACGCGGCGGGACCAGGTCCCAGACGTCACCGATGGACAGGCGAGTCAGGTCGCGCCCGACGATCGCGCGCGCGGTGTCGTTGGCCTCCAGGATCGTCCCCGAGTCGGCGACCACTAAGGTGCCAATGCCGGCGTGTTCGAAGACGGACCGGAACCGCTTGTCGCCCAGCCGGCGGGCACGCTCGGCCCGGCGCAGGCCGGTGAGCTCCGCGCTGTGCCTGTCGCGGACGGCCGCCAGGGCACACTTGCGGACCGCCTCGCCGTGCCCGGAGGCGACCGCGCCGAGGACGGCGAACGCGGCCTGCGCCCGCCCAGGGCCCGCGGCGGCGGACAGCGGGGGCCCGAGCACCTCGACGGTGCGGGCAAGGGCGTCAGGGCCGGTGAAGCCGACCCGGGCAAGCCGGGCTCCGACCGTACGGCCCGCGGCCCGGTCCACCGGGTCGGCGGCGAGCGCTCCGAGCAGCTGGCCGGTGAGCTCACGCAGCTCGGCGCGCATCCCGGCCGCTCCGTCGTCGCCCGGCCCCTCGGAGGCGGGCGGCGCGGGCGCCATGGGCGAGGGGCAGGCATCCGCCGGCACGACCAGGCCCTGGGCCGTGGCGTCCGCGGTGGTCCCCGCGCACGGGTCGGGCGATCCGGAGAGCGACGACGGCTCCACGCGGGGAGACGGGTCGATGCGCACCGTGACGCAGGGCAGGTGCTCGGCGGTGGGTACGGGCGACGTGAGCTGTGTCGGTGACATCGGCGGCCACGCCGCCGTCACCGACACCGCGTCGTACCAGCGATCGGCGATCCGGTCGTCCACGGCGCCTTCCCTGCGTTCCGGGAGCTCATTGTGTTCCGCCTATGGTCGCAGAGGCCGTTCCCGGGCCGCACACTGGCACCGGGTTCGCCGCGGCCTGCGCCAGACCCGCGCCTCAGTTCCCGGCCGGCCGTGGGGTGCCCGCTCCCTGGCCCCGCCGCCGCATGCCGCCGCATGCCGCCGCATGGAGAACCGCGAGGCCGCCCGCCAAGCGGAGCACCGGTTCCCGAATTGCCGTGCCGGCGGACGGACGGGCCGCGCACACCCGCACAAGTCGGGCCGCCGCGAAAATCTGGCCGACCACCCCGGCCTCGATGCCTCGCCCATCGAACAGCTCCCCGCGACCCGGTGGACGGGCCATCACGGAGCGATGTCGATTACCGAGCGCTCCCGGCCCGTTAACAATGCCGAATCAAATGGCGCACCGGGCCCGGCGTGATGCGCGCCTGAAATGCACGGTGGAATGCACGCGCGATATGCACGCCGCCTGCACGTGCACCCGGCATCATTTGGGCTGGCCGCCGCGCCGCGGACGATTCTTCACACGGACGGTCACGTCGCCGAGGATTCTTCGGACCCGTCGGCCGCCGCCGCGGGCCAGTCGGCCGCGCGACGGATGAGCCAGGCCAGGTCGGCCGCCCGCGGGTAACGGCGGTCGGCGGCCGCGGGTGGCGGCGCCGCGCGCCGCGCGGCCCTCCACGAGTCCTTCTGGGACGGGGGCCTCCGGAGGTGCGAAGGAGGAGCATTTTCGCACCTCCTTTGGCCCTCTAGGAGGCGCCAGCCAGGCCAGCGCGGGCTGAGGCCAAGACAGCCGCGGGAGCGCGCCGAGAGGCTCGTCACCAGCGACAACTCCGGCGAGCCGACGCCGGGAGGCACGCCTGGCCAGGACGCGGGCCACCGGATGGCACGGGCACAAGCCGCCGGATCACCGTGCCACGGCTAGTGCCGCGGCCGGACGAGAGGCGCGCTTCGCCGGGCGTTCACGGACATCACGAACCGCCGCCAAGGATCATGGCGGCTGGTTACACGACTGTCACAGGCTGGAGGCGATCTTCCTCAGGACGTCGGCGGTACGGGCCGGGGTGGTGCTGTCGACGCAGAGCCGGTCCATGGCCTCCATGTACCGGTCGACGTCCTCGCGTTTGTCCAGGTAGTTGGCGCCGCCGAGAACCTCGATATAGACGACGTCCGGAATGTCCGCTTCAGGGAACCGCAGGATGCTGAATGCGCCACCCTCGGCCGCGTGGCCGCCGAAGTCGAACGGCATGACCTGCAGCGTCAGCGAGGGCTGGCTCATCAGGTCGAGGAGGTGCTCGATCTGCGCCTTCATGGTCTTGGTGCCACCAATCGGGCGGCGCAGCGCCGCCTCGTCGATGACGACCCACAAGCGAGGCGCGTTGTCCCTGGTCAGGACCTTCTGCCGGTTCATCCGGACATTGACACGTGAGTCGATGACGTCCCTGGGCACACCGCGGTTGCCCTGGGTGATCACCGCTCGCGCGTAGTCCTCCGTCTGCAGCAGCCCGGGGATGAACTGGAGCTCGTAGGTACGGATCAGGGAAGCTGATTCCTCCAGACCAATGTATGGCTGGAACCAGTTGGGCAGGACCTCGGAGAAGCTCTGCCACCAACCCTGCTGGTTTGCCTCACGGACCATCGCCAGGAACGGCGCCCGCTCTGTCTCGTCGGTCACGCCGTAAAGAGTAAGCAGATCCTCGACGTCGCGTTCCTTAAAACTGACACGACCTAGTTCGAGTCTGCTGATCTTTGACTCGGAACCACGAATATGGTAGCCGGCTTCCTCCCGGGTTACCCCTTTTGCCTCACGCAGCCGTCGCAACTGGGACCCGAGCAGGATGCGACGAACGGTCGGGCCAGTGCCCGCCGGGGGTGTCGTCACGTCCCGCTCCCTCTGATCCAGTCGTCACAACGGTTAGCCAGCTTGGCCGCGTTCGTTGCCGCCGTCCAGAGCCGATCCGGACAAAGCCATCTCGACTGCCCGGCTCGGTAGTCCCAGACACGTCTCCGGCCGCGATCCCACGGCGCCGTCGGGCACGTCGAGGCGGGCGCCTGGTGAGCAAATCCGACATTTGTCGCACCATGGACTATTGCCACAACCTCGCCGGACGCCACGACCCGCGCGGATCCGCCGAACGGAGCCATTCTGCCAGCCCGCCCAACGGTTCCGATAGTTGGGCGGACGACCCGGGCGCCAGTAACTCCTGCCTGGGAGGTCCTCCCCACGGGGATGTCCACGCGGCCAGGGTAGGGGACCCCACCGATGATCGGCCTCATAGCCTTCCCAGACGCCACCCGCGGACGCGAGGTTGCCCTCGCTGACACGGCATCGGCGGGATGGGCGGCGCCAGGCGCCGCGAGCCAGCCGCGACAGGGCGTCGACGGCGCCACGCCGTCGACGGGCACGCCAAAGGTCGGGACGACCGCCCCTGGGCGCGTCGCGCCCTCGTCCGCCACCTGACCCCTCCGTCGCGGTCACGACGCGAGATCTCTCGTCCCACGCCCCGACTCACCAGACCCAACCGGCCACGGTGCGTCGCTTGGAGATTCCTACACCATCGGCGGCTGGTTGGCATCAGCGACCTGATCTATCACGTTGCGCGCAGATAACGATTACGTGACGCGACCGAGTCGCGACGGTAGGCAGGCAGTCGCGCCGCGCGGCCACAGCCACGCGGACGCCTTTCCACAGCGGCCGCGGGCTGCGCACTTTTCCACAAGGGATAGCAGTCGTCTCCCTCGCGGCCAGGGAATGGCCTCCTCTCCTCCACTAGATGGCCGAGCGCGGAGCCGAACCCCAGCCCCCGGCCCCGCGCGCCCGCCACGCCGCCCTAGCCCCGTCGCCATCCGAGGGCGCGGGATGAACGAGCGCGTGGGTCGCGCGACGAGGCGACAGCCCGCGGCGGACGGCGTTTGAGGAAGGCCGCGCCCCAGACCGCGCAGGTCATGGGCCTGCAGCTGGCAAGGCCCGGCCGGCGGGCGCATCCGGCCCGGCATCTGAGCCTGCGGATGTGACCTCCGTTCGCGCCCAACGTTTGCACACGTCCTCTCCCGGGCAGATGCACGTGCATGCGACCGTGCCATACTGTTCTTGCAAGCAAGAAGCACGGTGTATCCGCGACTTCCGAGGCACGGAGGAGGGTGGGCTGGTGCACGCGACTCGACTTCCGGGTCAGCGGCTCCAAGGGGCCGCCGCTTCCTCGGTGCGTGTCGCCGCCGCCAGCCCGGGGTTCCTGCCAGATCCGGAGTTCCTGCCGGATCGATGGAGCTTGCGGAGTCCGGGGTTCCTGCCGGATCGGCGAAGCCGATCTGGCAGGTCTGCTGGCAGGTCTGGGAGGTTCGGGGCGCAACGCCACACCGGCGTTCCTGGTCCTACTGACCGGGAGTCCTTCCCGAGACGGCGGCCCGGCATGAACGTCTGGCACCGCTCGCAGAGGTCGATTCGCTCGCCAGAAGCAGGCGGCCCGACCGAAACGTTGGACACGGATTCGGGGTGTGCCGCATATGGCGGCAGCCCTCCCCGGCATCCCCAGGAGACCGCCTTGACCATGATCCACAACGGCATGTCCGCTGCCGCGCTGAAGAGCGTGACCTGGCAGAAGAGCCAGCGCAGCAACTCCCAGGGAAACTGCGTCGAGATGGCGCGGCTCTCGGACGACGCCGTCGCGGTCCGTAACTCCCGGGATCCGCGGGGCCCGGCGCTCATCTACACACTCGCCGAGATCGAGGCCCTGATCCTGGGCGCCAAGGACGGCGACTTCGACAACCTCCTCTGCTGATGCTGGTCTCCGCCGCCATCGACGCCACGTCTGACAGCACTCCGCGCCGGTACGGAGGCCGCATGGAAACCTTGACATCGGAGAAGACGCTGACTGGAGAGCGCATCTTCACGTCGAGCGACCTTCCAGGTCTGTCGCTGCCGGACGCCGACGGCCTTGTCACCTGTCGGTGGTTCCAGGATTCGACGCCCGGCCGACCGGCCTGGTGCGCGCCGACTCAGACATTCCGGCCCGGGTGGACGGCGGAAGCCGCGGTTGACGACGACGAGAGCCTGGGGCAGCGGGGTCCCGGCCAGGTGGCTTTCGTCGTGGTCGACCGCTCCTGGCTGGTCCGGGAGGGCATGGACCGGGTCCGTACCCGCGCCGTCGACGCCGTGGTGTTGCACGCCAAGTCCAGCCCTCCCGGACGGACCGCCTTGGCCTTGGCTTTCAGCGCCTACCTGCGCACCCGGCAGCATCGGATGGGCCTTGGCGCTGATGTCGTCACCGCGGCCGTCCGCCCCGAGCTCGCTGGTGCCCCCGGACTCTTCCGGGTCCCGCACTTCGTCACCGTCTCCGACGGGACGGGCACGGTCGCCGACACCACTGTCTGGCAGGTGATGAGCGGCCCACGCTACGACGCCTGGCTCGGAGGCGCGCCCCGGCCCGACCACACGGCGATCGAGGCGGCGCTGCCCGGTCTGCTGCGGCTGCGGCACCTGTGGCGCACCGGTCGCCTGGACCGCACCCGCGCCGACACCCTCGCCGCGGTGCTCGACGGCGGCGAGCTCACCGCCCAGAAGATCTTCCGCTACCCGCGCGTCATCCTCCCGGTCGCCACCCGGGCGCTGCGCGGGTCTCTGTGAGACGCACCTTCTGAAAGCACTTCCCGCTCAGCAGGGCCGCTGGCCAGGCCGACGCCGCCAGCCAGCCCCGCCAGAGTCCAGCCCCGGCACAGCGGCGTGCCGGGGCTCTGGCATTTCCCAGACACAGGCGCCGCGCCACGCGGGTATGCCGAGCGCTCCCCCGGCGACGGCGCGAACCAGTGTCACGCCCACCGAACAACGCATGATCGGCACGCGGGCCGGGGACGGCGCCGGTGTCTCCGGCCAAGCCTGGTCAGACGAAAGCGTCGTCGATGAAGCAGTAGGCCCAGTCCTCGCCTGGCTCGAAGGACCGCACGATCGGGTGCCCGACGTGGGCCGCGTGTGCGCGCGCATGCCGGCGCGGCGACGAGTCGCAACACCCGACATGCCCACAGGTCAGGCACAGTCGCAGGTGCACCCACCTGGATCCTTCGCGCAGGCAGTCCTCGCACCCGTCCTGAGTGCTTGGCTCGACAGCCTGGATCATCTCGGCATGCGGGTCGACCGTCATACCTCCACCCAACGACGTCGAGAGCCCGAGGACAACCCCTCCCGAGCCGAACCGCAGTTCGCACCCGAGCTGCCGGCGGAGGTGGGCCGGGGTCGGGGTCGGGGTCGGGGTTGGCCGGGGTTGGCCGGGAAGGTTGTTGCTGGTTCGCTCCGTGCGGGCACGGCACTCCGGCCCCTTACTCGCTTCGCTCCCAAGGGACCTCCGCGCCGTGTCCTCCTCCGCTCACGTGCGCTCCGGCGACCTCCGCTGCGGCCCGCCTACGTCGCTTCGCTCGTAGGAGGGCCTCCGCGGAGGCGCGCCTCCGCGCCAGCCCGGTTACGACCCGCTTGCACGTCACGAATCCGAGACCGGACCCGATCCGGAGCCAGATCCTTGCGGGATCCACCGATCAGACGCGAAGCCCACCCACAAGCGAAGCGAAGTGGCCCCGCGAGTGCCGCGGTGGTGGGTTGGTGACGGTGCAGCGGCGGGCGACCGCGCTGGGCGCGGAGGCACGCCTCCGCGCCCAGTTACGACCCGCTTGCACGTCACGAACCCGATCAGACGCGAAGCCCACCACAAGCGAAGCGAAGTGGCCCCGCGAGTGCCGCGGTGGTGGGTTGGTGACGGTGCAACGGCGGGCGACCGCGCTGGGCGCGGAGGCGCACCTCGCGGAGGCCCTCCTACGAGCGAAGCGAAGTGGCCCCGCGAGTGCCGCGGTGGTGGGTTGGTGACGGTGCAACGGCGGGCGACCGCGCTGGGCGCGGAGGCGCGCCTCGCGGAGGCCCTCCTACGAGCGAAGCGACGTAGGGGGGCCGCAGCGAGGTCGCCGCAGCGCCCGTGAGCGCAGGAGGACAGCGCGCGGAGGTCTCGTGGGAGCGAAGCGAGTACGAGGCCGGAGCGCGCTGCCCGGACGGAGCGAACCAGCAACACAGCGAACCAGCAACACAGTCACCAACAGCGGTAACGTCGAGACCGATGGTTACCGCGCGGGGACGGCTGAGTATGCGACCAGGCAGGCGGGGTGGCAGCGATGCGGATTGATGACGAACCCGCCGGGGCGGCTGGCGGCGGCGGCGCCCCGGCGGCTGGCGGCGGCGGCGCCCGGATCGTCGACCAGGTCATCGACCTGGTGGGCGACACCCCACTGGTCCGGCTGACGTCGATGGCCGAGGCCGCGGCGGACCTGCTGGCCAGCCCCAGCGGGGAGCATCGCCACGCCCCCCGCCGCGGCGCCGAGATCCTCGGCAAGCTCGAGTACACCAACCCGGGTGGCTCGGTGAAGGACCGGATCGCCCTCGCCATGGTCGACGCGGCCGAACGCGACGGCCGGCTGCGCCCCGGAGGCACCCTCGTCGAGCCGACCAGCGGCAACACCGGCGTCGGGCTCGCGATGGTCGCCGCGATCCGCGGCTACCGTTGCGTGTTCACCATGCCGGACAAGATCAGCGAGGAGAAGCGGGCGGTCCTGCGCGCCTACGGGGCCGAGGTCGTCGTCTGTCCCACGGCCGTCGACCCGGACGACCCGCGCTCCTACTACTCCGTGGCGCGGGAGATCACCCGGAAGACCCCCGGCGCGTGGAGCCCCGACCAGTACTCCAACCCGGACAACCCGGCCGCGCACCGGGCCACCACCGGTCCGGAGATCTGGCGGGACACGGACGGCCGGGTGACGCACTTCGTCGCCGGTATCGGTACCGGTGGCACGATCAGCGGCGTCGGCCAGTACCTCAAGGAGGCCAGCGGCGGCCGCGTCCAGGTGATCGGCGCGGACCCGGAGGGCTCGGTGTACTCCGGCGGCAGCGGGCGGCCCTACCTGGTCGAGGGCGTCGGCGAGGACATCTGGCCGGCGACCTTCGACAAGACGGTCGTCGACCGGGTCGAGGCTGTCAGCGACCGGGACTCGTTCCTGATGACCCGCCTGCTCGCCCGGCGCGCCGGGCTGCTGGTCGGCGGCTCCTGCGGGCTGGCGGTCGTCGCCGCGCTGCGGCTCGCCAGCGAGCTCGGCCCGGGCGACCTGGTCGTCGTCCTGCTGCCGGACTCGGGCCGCGGCTACCTCTCGAAGATCTTCAACGACGAGTGGATGTACGACTACGGCTTCCTCGAGCCGCCGTCGGACGAGCCGGTCGTGGCCGAGATCCTGACCAACAAGCGCGGCGAACGCCACCCCGCGGGCGCACGCACCGCCAGCCTCGCCGGCGCCAGCCGGGGAGTGGGCCAGGCGGGCCCGCCGGAGCTGGTCCACGTCCACCCGGACGAGACCGTCGGCGCGGCGATCTCCTACCTGCGCGAGTACAACGTGTCGCAGATGCCCGTGGTCCGGCACGAGCCGCCGCTGCGGGCGGCGGAGGTGGCCGGCGCGGTGCTCGAGCGTGAGCTGCTCGCGGCCGTGTTCGCCGACCGGGCCGCGGTCGACGCCCCGGTGTCGGCACACATGTCCGCGCCGCTGCCGACGATCGGCGCGGGCGAGCCACTGTCCACCCTGGTCGAGGCGCTCGGTGGCGACCATCCGGCCGTGCTCGTGCTCGACAACGGCAACCCGGTCGGCATTCTCACCCGCGCCGACCTGCTCAGCTTCCTGGCGGCCCGGTGACCGCCGCCGGCCTTGGCGCGAGCCCCGGCGGCGACAGGCACGCGGACCGCGGCCAGCCGGCAGGGGCAGGAGACAGCGGGGCGGCCGAGCGCGGCTGGGGCGGTTTCGAGACGCTCGCGGTGCATGCCGGCCAGGAGCCGGACCCGGCGACCGGGGCCGTGGTCGTCCCGATCCACCCGGCGTCGACGTTCGCGCAGGACGGGATCGGCGGGCTGCGGGCCGGTTTCGAGTACGCCCGCTCCGGCAACCCGACGCGCGCGGCGCTGGAGACATCGCTCGCGGCGCTGGAGGGCGGCCGGTTCGGGCTCGCGTTCGCCTCCGGACTCGCCGCGGAGGACGCCCTGGTGCGCGCCGTCTGCCGCCCCGGCGACCACGTCCTCATTCCTCTCGACGCATACGGTGGCAGCTTCCGGCTTTTCCACCGCGTCTACGCGGAATGGGGCCTGGAGTACACCCCGGTCGACCTGTCCGACCTGGACGCTGTCAAGGCGGCGCTTCGCCCCGGCCCCGGCGACGGACCGGCGGGATTCGGCCCCGCCAGCGGGGCCGGCCGGGCTGGGCCGCCCAGCGGGGCCGGCGGAACCGAGCGGGGCACGCGGCTCATCTGGTGTGAGACGCCGACCAACCCGCTGTTGTCGATCGCGAACGTCGCGGCGCTCGCCGAGCTCGCGCACGCCGCCGGCGCGCTGCTCGCCGTCGACAACACGTTCGCCTCGCCCTACCTGCAGCGCCCGCTCGCGCTGGGCGCGGACGCCGTCGTCCACTCGACCACCAAATACCTCGGCGGCCACAGCGACGTCGTCGGCGGAGCTGTCGTCGTCGACGACCCCGGGCTCGGCGAGCGGGTTCGGTTTTTCCAGAACGCGACGGGCGCCGTTCCCGGTCCGTTCGATGCGTGGCTGGTGCTTCGTGGCATAAAGACGCTGGCAATTCGGATGGATCGGCACTGCGCGAACGCCGCGGCCGTCGCCGACATGCTCGCCGGTCATCCCGGGGTGGCCGAGGTCCGCTACCCGGGCCTTTCCTCGCATCCGGGACACGAGGTCGCCGCCGGGCAGATGCGCGGCTTCGGCGGCATGGTGTCGTTCCGGCCGCACGGCGGCGCCAATGCCGCCGCCGAGATCTGCCGACGCACCAGGTTGTTCACGCTGGCCGAGTCATTGGGCGGGGTGGAGTCGCTGATAGAGCATCCGGGCCGGATGACACACGCCTCGGTCGCCGGTTCGCCGCTCGCGGTGCCGGACGACCTGGTCCGGCTGTCGGTCGGGATCGAGCTCGCGGATGACCTCGTCGCCGACCTCCGCCAGGCCCTCGATGCCACCGCTGCCCCCACCGCCCCCGGAGCCTGAGGGGCTGTCCGCCGCCCGGGCCGCAAGGGTTCCCGATTCCACATGCCCATTTGGCATTTTCGGCCGCCGCTACACTCCGCGACGATCAAGGACGGATGGCGGGCGGTGGCGGGCGCCTACAAGTCCATCACGGACCCCCAAACTGTTTACTGAAGGTAAGCAAAACGAGTTCGCTACCACGTTCGGATGGACACGCAACGTAATTTTGATGAGGTCAGCGCCCGTCAGCCTCACGGCTCTCTCCGGAACATTCCCTGCTCGAAATGGCCCCGAAGAACACTACCCGTAGTCGCCGGGGCACATACTCGCTGGTAACGGGCATGCCGGCGATGCCGGAAACCGCCGACGCACTACTGTCCAGGCTGGGTGTCGCAGCAGTGGTGCGAGCAAAGGTCGCAGGGACCGCCGGTGACGCAGAGCCATGCAAACCGCGCGGACCACGCGATCAGCGCCACGGGGCGCCCACTGCTAACCGACCACGCAGCGCTATCGGGAGGGGTGGGGCGTGGGGCCTGGAAACCCAACAGTCACTGGAGCCTGGCCGGCGGCACCGTCGCCGGACCCGCGCTCGAACAGTGACGAGACCGGGGGCATGACCCCGTCGGCTACCGGCGCTACCAGGCAGAGAGGCCCGGCGGGGACCGCGGGCGACGAGGCGCTGTCAACCGGCGAGCGCGCCGGGCGGCTGCTGCGCGAGTTACTGACCGGCACCGCTGAATACCGCCGCATGTGGGAATCCCGGGTACGCCGGGCGAGCGCGCAGGAGCCGAGCTTCGCCGCGGTTGCCCGGGTGATCGCGGAGTACCTGTGGAATGCCGGCATCGTCTCCGAGGAGGACCAGGAACTCGACCGAGCACTCAAAGACCGGGTAAGCCGGGCACTCGGCGGTGGCCGCATCTCCGCGCAGACGATGGAATGGTTCATCGAGGCGTTCGGGATGCGCCGGCACGAGGCCGGGTTGTGGGCGGCGTTCGCCGGCCTGACCGACCCGGGCGTCGACGTCAGCTCGGGCACCCTGCGCGGCGGCCCAGCCATGATCATGCCGCAGCGACATCGCACCGTCGCCGTATTCGAGCGTTACCGGTTCGACGCGACCGGCTCGCTCGTCCAGCAGCACACCTTTCAGGTGATCTCCGCACAGGAGGACGGTGTCGGGATCTACCCATGGGTGCTGCGCACCGATGCGATCGAGAGCGCGGTTCTCATCGGTGGCGCGCCTGGTGCCCGGCACGCATACAGCTCCCGGCTGACGCTCGTCGAGGTCGAGCTCGAGCGGGCGCTCGGCAGGGGCCAGCGGCATGCGCTGGAGCTCCTCGCCCGCTATCCGACGGAGCTGCCGACGCAGGAGGTACGCCGCGCCGCGCGAGCCAAGACGGAGAACGTCGACATGCTGATCCAGTTCGATCCCGGCCTTCCGCCGCGGGATCTCCACTGGACGGTGTGGAGCACGCATGAGGGCGGCCTGATCGTCGACGAGGAACCGGTGACGCTCTCCGCGGACGGCACAGTCCACCGCTTCCTGCCGGCCGTCCACCACGCGGTCGTCGGCTTCCGCTGGACCTGGAGCAACAGCTAGTCGGGCATGGTGGCTTGTCGGGGCAGGGCTGGCGCCTCCACCCCGACAGGCCACCCGGTGGGTATGACTTCGCACTGGCGCGCAACGCACGCCACCGGGCCACCGACCGTAACGGCGCATTGGCGCAGCGCCAACTCGGCCACCTCATCTGCCACCGACCAGACCAGCCACCGTCATACGCCTGTATCCGGCACCACGCAGGGAGGACGCTCAGCGTCCGATGGCGGGATCGGCGAGCGGTCGCGCAAGCGACCTTCGAGCCAGATCCGCCTTAGCCGCGGGTGGCGGGTGGGACGCGGGCGATGAGGGCGTCGACGTCGGTGCCGCGGGGCAGGGTGCCGAAAACGCGGCCGCCAGCCTCGCCGAGGCGGGTGGCGCAGAAGGCGTCCGCGACGGCCGACGGCGCATGCCGGACCAGCAGCGAGGCCTGAAGTACCAGCGCGAGGCGCTCCACCAGGGAGCGCGCGCCGAACTCCAGCTCGTCCGGCCCGAGCCCGCTGAGCTCGTCCAGATCGGCGCGCACCGCGGACCACGCGGCGTCGAGCCGCTTGTCCCCGCCGGCCGCCAGCTCCACCTCGGCGCGGTAGGCGGCGAACGCCACCGGCTCCCGGCCGAGCGCGCGCAGCACATCGAGGGCGTTGACGTTGGCCGCGCCCTCCCAGATCCCGTTCAGCGGCGCCTCCCGGTAGAGCCGCGGCATGCCGGACTCCTCGGCGTAGCCGTTGCCGCCCAGGCATTCCAGCGCCTCGGCGACGAACGCCGGCTGGCGCTTGCAGATCCAGAACTTCGCCAGCGCCGTCGCCAGGCGCAGGAATGCACGCTCACCCGCGTCGCCGCGCACACCCCGGTCGACCGCGCCGGCGAGACGCAGCACCAGCGTGGTCGCCGCCTCCGACTCGAGCGCCAGGTCCGCCAGGACGTTGCGCATCAGCGGCTTGTCGACCAGCAGCCCGCCGAACGCGGACCGGTGCCGGGTGTGGTGCAGCGCCTGGATGAGGGCGGCCCGCATGCCGCTGGCCGAGCCGAGCGCCGAGTCGAACCGCGTCATCGCGACCATCTCGATGATCGTCCGCACGCCGCGCCCCTCGGGGCCGACCAACCAGCCGACAGTGTCGTCGAACTCCGGCTCACTGCTGGCGTTGGAGCGGTTGCCGAGTTTGTCCTTCAGCCGCTGGATCCGGAACGTGTTACGGCTGCCGTCCGGTAACACCCGGGGCACGAGGAAGCAGGACAGCCCGCTGGGCGCCTGCGCGAGGACCAGGAACAGGTCACTCATCGGCGCGCTGGTGAACCACTTGTGGCCGCGCAGCCGGTACCCGCCATCCGGGTGGGCGATGGCGACCGTGCTGTTGGCACGCACGTCCGAGCCGCCCTGTTTCTCGGTCATGCCCATGCCGGCGATCAGACCCAGCTTGCTCAGCGGCGGGTTCAGGCCCGGGTCATAGACGCGGCTGGCGAGCAGCGTCTCGTAGGCGGCCGCGAGGTCGGGCTCGGCCCGCAGCGCGGGGATCACGGCGTAGGTCATCGAGACCGGACAGGTGTGGCCCTGCTCGACGGTGCTCCAGACGTGCAGCCCGGCGGCGCGGGCCACATGGGCGCCTGGGCGCGAGCTGCTCCAGGCCGCGCCGGCCAGGCCCTCACGCACGGCGACGTCCATCAGCGCATGCCAGGACGGGTGGAAGTCGACCTCGTCGATCCGGTTGCCGTACTGGTCGTGGGTGCGCAGCTCCGGCGGGAAGCGGTTCGCCTCGTCGCCCCAGCGGGCTGCCTGCTCCGAGCCGGCCAGCCACCCGAGCCGGTGCAGGTCGTCGAGATAGAAGCCGGCGCTCTCTCGCTCGACGCCCTCGACGAGCACGGGGTCGTCCGCGACGTCGTAGTCGACGAGCGGCGGCGCCTGGTTCGTCACCTCGTGCGTCGTCGCCGGCCGCGACCGGATCGGCCCCCGCCCGGGTGGCGCGCCGATCCGTCCGGCCGATTCGGGTGCCATCGACTCGGGTGCCATCGATTCGGGTGCCACCGTCATGAGCCGCGCCTCCCCACCTGCCCACCGGCCGCCGACCGGCAACGCCGCCGGCCACGGGCGCGGGCTCGCTGAGCCCCGGCCACGCGGGCTCAGCGAACAGGGTATGCCCGTGTGTCAGCGGTAGCTAAGAAACTCGCGGCCCGCCGCATCGATGTGGCTGTGCTCGTTGAACGAGATGAGACTCGTCCCCGACCGACCAGAAACAATTTTGGTGATGCTTCCATTAATCATTACTCGGTTGAGCGAGATGATGCCGTCGACACGCAGGTCGAGCAGGCGCGCGCACACCGCCGCGATCGGTCCGCCAGAGGAGAAGACCACTGCGGTGCCACCGGAGCCGAGCCGGCGCACCAGGCCGTCGAGCGCGTCACCCACCCCGTCGCTGAACGCGACGTAGCTGCCCGGCCCGGCGTTCGTACTCGCGATCCACTCCGACAGCGCCACGTCCAGCAGCCCCTGGAAGGAACGGGACGACATGCCCCGTGACGGCGGCAGCTGGCCCTCGCCCGCCGGCGCGCTCCCCACGTCCGCGTGCCGGTTGATGATCCAGTCCTGGTCGTACTCGTTCCACCGGCTGTCGGTCTCGACGTCCCCGGACCAACCGGCGACGGCGACATCCGTGCCGGCGGCGAGGCTCGCACCGGCGGCGGAGTCCGTGCCGGCGGCGGCGAGGGCGACCGCCCCGGCGGCGCCGTCCGCCAGAACGCCACCGCCCTCCGCGGCCCCGACGGCCGGCCCCTCGGCGATCGCGGCCAGCGCGGCGGCGGCGGTCTCCCGCTGGCGGCGCAGAGTGCCGGTCGTGGCGAGGCCGGCCCGCACGCCGCGGGCACGCAGCTCCGCGCCGACCAGCGCCGCCTGCCGGTAGCCGAGCTCGGAGAGCACGTCGTAGTCCGCGGTCCCGAACGACGCCTGGCCGTGTCGCACCAGGTAGATGACGCTCAACGCCAGCCCTCCCCATCGATCTGCCCGGCTGTTGCCCGGTTCCGAGGCTCAGCCCGACCGAGGCGCGGCAGATCGCGGACCTGCCAGCAGGCCTCCCGGATCAGCGCCGCCGAGCCGGCGGCACCCTGGTCGGGCTCGCCGATCCGACGACTGTCCTGACGGGCTTCGCCGGTCAGGGCGGAACCCTGCCAGCCCCAGAACCCTGGTAACCCCGGAACCCTGGTAACCCCGGAACCCCGGGCCCTGGTGCCGGTGGCACGCCCGCCGCCTGACCGTCAGGCCGAGCGGTCCGGCTGCCCAAGCTATCCGGTCTGCATCCCCAGGTGCGATGGGTACGAAGCCAGCCGGGCATCCCGGCCCGGCGGTGGCCGGGCGGTGGCCCGGCGCCAATCAGCTGGTCGCGAGGGTCTCGACCGACAGGTCGCCGACCGCGTACTGCTGGCGCAGGCGCTTCTTGTCGAACTTGCCGACCGACGTCTTCGGCACCTCGGGGATCACCGCCCAGCGCTCCGGCAGCTGCCAGCGCGCGACCTTGCCCGACAGGAACTCGCGTAGTTCGGGGAAGGTCACCTCCGTGTCGGGGTGAAGCACGACGAGGGCGAGCGGGCGCTCACCCCAGCGCTCGTCCGGCACCCCGATGACGCTCGCCTCGGCGACCGCGGGGTGCGCCATGAGCAGGTTCTCCAGCTCGACCGACGAGATCCACTCGCCGCCGGACTTGATGACGTCCTTGGCCCGGTCGGTGAGCGTGAGATAGCCCTCGGGGCTGATGTGGCCCACGTCGCCGGTGCGCAGCCAGCCGTCGCGGAACTTGTCCGCGCCGGCGGCGTCCTCGGCTCCGCCGCCGTAGTAGCTGCTGGCGATCCACGGGCCGCGCAGCTCCAGCTCGCCCGCGCTCCGGCCGTCCCACGGCAGCTCGGAACCATCCGCGCCGATCAGCCGAGCCGCCACGTTCGCGGCGAACCGGCCCTGGGTGAGCCGGTACGGCCAGGCCTGCTCGGGGGTCAGGCCTGCCGGCGGCCGGGCCACGGTGACCATGGGCGACGTCTCGGTCATCCCGTAGGCGTGGAGCAGCGTGATCCCGAGCCGGTCGAAGTCCTCCATGAGCGAGGGCGGGCAGGCCGCGCCGCCGACGAGGGCCTCCTTCAGCGAGGAGATGTCCGCGGCGCCCGGGTTGGCCGTGAGGTAGGCGTGCAGGCCCTGCCAGATCGTCGGCACGCCGGCCGCCTTGTTCAGCCGGGTCGCCTCGATCATCTTCGCCAGTGGCTCCGCCTGCAGGAACGGGCCGGGCAGCACCATCTCGGTGCCGGCGAGGAACGCGATGTAGGGCAGGCCCCAGGCGAGCACGTGGAACTGCGGCACGATCGAGAGCACCCGGTCGGCCGCCGACAGGTTGATCATCGACGGCAGGGCGGACGCCATCGAGTGCAGGACGATCGACCGGTGGCTGTAGACGACGCCCTTCGGGTCGCCGGTGGTGCCGGACGTGTAACACATCGCGGCCGCCGAGCGCTCGTCCACGTCCGGCCAGTCGAACTCGGCCGCGCGGCCGGCGATGAGCCGGGCGTAGTCGTGGACGCCGATGGGCCGGCCGGCGGCCAGGGCGAGCGCGTCGAGGTCGGTGCCGGCGCCGGCCGGGCTGTTGACGACGACGTGCTCGACGGTCTTCATCGCCGGAAGCAGCGCGCTGACCAGGGGTAGCAGGGTGTCGTCGACGAGCAGGACCTTGTCCTCGGCGTGACCCGCGATGAAGGCGATCTGCTCGCCGGGCAGCCGCAGGTTCAGCGGATGCAGCACCGCGCCCATCGAGGGCACGGCGAAGTAGGCCTCGACGTGCTGCTGGTTGTTCCACATCAGCGTCGCGACCCGGTCGCCCTCGGCGACACCGAGCTCGACCAGCGCGTGCGCGAGCCGGCCGGCGTTCGCGCCGGCCTCCGCGAAGGTCGCCTCGACCAGGCCGCCCCCGGGCTGCGCCGTGAACATCTTCTGGCCGGCGAAGACGGTGGTGGCATGCTCGAGGAGCCGCCGGATCTGCAGCGGCACGTCCTGCATCGTGCTGATCATCGGATGCTGCCTCCGTCCTTTCGAGCGCGGGACCGTTAGGTGCGCGAAACCGTACGAGGTGGAACGTTGACCCGACAAACGATCTCGACCGCCGCGGGCCGGTGAGCTACCCCCTTCAGACCCGTAGAACCAGGACCAAACGGAATTTCGACGTCCGAGGCCCGGGCAGCCCAAGGGGTACGGCCAACCAGGGGGCGCACTGGGGGCGACGGGACGCGGGCGGCACGGCCGCCACCCGGCACGTTCGAGCCAGGCGGGATGTGAGACAGGTCACCGGCAGTCTGCCGTATTGCGCCCGCTTGAGCCAGATCCCCTATCAGGGCGGTCGGACCGAATGTCCCTATCGACGAATCCAGCGCGGCGCCGTCGAGCGGGGCGCCGGGGCCCGCGAGCGGGATGTCGAGGCCGGCGCGGCTGCCGTATGGTGTAACCGATCCATTACCGTTACGACCCGGGCCGCCCGGCTCCGTCACTCCGGTCCTGCCTGGGCCCACACGTGGGGTTGTCAACCAGGACTTTCGACGCAACGGTGTCGTCGGGCGTCGCGCGCGTACCGAAGGCGCAAGCACGACCGGCGGACGTTCGGTGACTTTGGGCTGTGCCGAGGCGAGCGAGGTGGGCTGGTGCGAGCCGTAGGAACTCAGCCACTGGGTCGGCGGGAGCCGCCGCGTCCCACCGCGAACCGTCCCATCACGAGCCACCCCACCACGAGCCACCCCACCACGAGCCACCCCGCCGTACGCCGCGCCTCCAGGGGCACGGCCCGTTCCCTTGGGGCGGGCGCCACGCCCCGCCTGGCCGGGCGCGTCCGGTGATCTCGTCGGCGAGGCCGGGCTGGCCGGCGGTCGCGACGAGCGGCGCCACCGCGACCACCGGGCGCACGGTGGCCCGGGCCGCCGTCGCCGCGTCCGAGGCGACCGCTGGGAGCGCCGGTACCGAACCCACCCAGCCCCGGGCACTCGTCGTCGACGACAACGACATGATCCGGACGCTGGTCAGCCGGCTGCTGCGCCACGAGGGGCACACGGTGGACGTGGCCGCCTCCGTCGAGGATGCGCTGGCCCTTCCGACGGCCGACTACCAGACGCTCATCATCGACGTGCGGCTCGGCTCCGGGAGCGGGACCGACCTGATCGAGCGGCTGCGGGCCCAGGACCCGTCCACCCCTACCCGATGCCTGCTGCTGACCGGCGGGATCGACGACGACCTGCCGCTGGATGTCGCCGTGCTGCGCAAGCCGTTCAGCGCCGACCAGCTGATCACCGCCGTGCACGGCCTGCGCCGCGGGCGGCGGCCCGCGGCGCACCTGGCCACCGGTCCAGCCGAGCCGCCGGGGCAGTCCGGCACGGCGGCGACGGGCGTCGCGACCACCACCATGATCCCCTCGCCACCCGCCAGCCCGGTGCCCGCCACCCGGCCGATGGACAGCCCTCGAGGGTCGTCGTCGTGACCGGCCAGGACCTGGGCCTCCTCTCCCGCGCCACGCCCGGCCGCGCGGCACCCGACACCCATCAGGATCAGCCCCCCGGCCGGGAGACGCCGGCCGCCGGACCCATAGCGATCATGGAAAGGGCGCCGTCGGGCCGATACGGTTTGCCGATGGATGGCGGATCGGCCGGCACCTGGGCCAGCCGGCGGGCGGCCGGCGTCATTTCGGTATCCGCCTCCGCTCCCCCCTGCCCGACGCCCGACACCAAGCCGGTGGCCACCGCCGAGGCGCGGGCCGCCACGGCGGCTCGGGCATCCCGGCCGACCTCCTCGATCGCCGACCCGCAGGCGGACCTCCCAGGGCCTCGCCAATCCGATGGGGACCCCGCCGTCGGTCCGGTGGGGACCGCGGGCCCCGCCGATCCGGAGGGAACTCCGGAGGCCGCCACGGACGAGACGCCAGCAGCCGGGCCGTGGACGTCCGCCGCCTCGGAGGCCTCGGCGGACCCGGTGAGCGAGAACACCCGCCTTCTGCTGCGGCTGCTGGTCGCGAACCAGGAACGCGAGCAGCGCCACCTGTGCGACGTCTTCCACGACGGGCCGATCCAGGACTTCACGGCCGTGCTGCTGGCCTGCTCGACCGTGCGCCGCACGCTCGCCGGGCCGGAGGCGGAGCGGCTGGCGGACGTCGAGACCCAGCTGCACAACGCCATCGCCACGCTGCGCCTGCCGTCGCCGGCGTTCCGGGCCAGCAACGACGCCCGGATGATCCTGGAGTCGGCGCTGGCGAGCCGGGTGCGCGGCCCGCTCGCGCGGACGCTGGAGACGGTGCTCGAGGTCGACGACCCGGCACCGACACGCGCCGAGGTCGCCGAGCTGCTGGGCGCCGTCCAGCTCCTGCTGCTCGAGAGCGACCCGCTGCGGCCGGCGGCGCATGCCGCCGTGGCCATCCGGTCGGGGCACGAGGGCATGACGCTGACGCTGCGCGCGACACCCGACCCGATCTCGGCCGCGGCGAGTCCCGACGCGGCCAGGGACGCGAGCGCCAGGACGGACCGGCTGGGCCGGGTCGCCGCGCTGACCGGCGCACAGATCATCGAGGAGACGCCGGGCGGTTCCTGGCGGGCCTCGCTGGCATGGCCCCGCCCGGCCCCGCGCCCCCCGGTCGTCCACACCCGCATCGAGCAGCGCCCCGGCCTCGCCGCCTACCAGCACCGCCCGGCCGGCGACCGCGACGGCACCGACTGACAGCCGGCACCGACTGACAGCCGCCGCGCCGGCCGGGCCCGGATAGGCGGCGGCCCGGCGCACCCGCTAGCCCGGCGGGGTGGGGCCCGGGCGCGCGAGCCCGGGGACCGGGAGCTCGGCGAGCAGATCGAGGAAGGCTGCCGCCCGCGGCGGGAACGCGGCTCGGGCGTAGCCGACGACCGCGACGACCGGAGCATCGGCCAGCTCGACCCGCCGCGCGGCCAGGTCGGCGCCCACGGCCACGCCCGGGACCAGCGCCACTCCGACCCCCGCCGCCGCGAGCCGCGCGGCCGCGTCCACGGTGCGCGACTCGACCGCCGCCCGCGGGGTGAACCCGGCCGCGCCGCAGGCCTCCAGAACCAGGGTGCGCAGGCCGTGCCCCGGCGCGTACATCACCCAGTCCGAGGCGGCGAACGCGCTCAGCGGGACGCCCACCCGGCCGGCGCGCGGGTCGCCGGGTGGCACGACCAGCACGTAGCGCTCGTCGCCGAGCCAGCGCACCGGCCCGGCCCAGTCGGGCGGTCGCGCGCCCACCGCGACGTCGGCGCGTCCCTCGGCCATGAACTCCTCCAGGCCGAGCCGGTCGGGATGCTCGGTGATCCGCAGCGGAACGTCGGCGAACCGCTCCCGGAAGCCCACGACCGCTGCCGGCAGCACCCAGGTCGCCAGCGACGTCAGCGTGGCCACGTGCAGGATGCCGCCGTCGAGCCCGGCGGCCGCGCGGGCACGGGTCACCGCGGTGCCCGCATCCGCGAGCAGGCCGCGGGCGGCGTCCAGGAAGGCCCGCCCGGCCGGCGTGAGCCGCACTCCGCGGCTGGAGCGTTCCAGCAGGTCCGTGCCGACCTGCCGCTCCAGCGCGCGGATCTGCTGGGACAGCGACGGCTGTGAGATGAGCAGCCGCGCCGCGGCCGCCGTGAACGACCGTTCCTCGGCGACCGCCACGAAGTACCCCACCTGCCGCAGATCCAGCCATGGCCGCGCCTGCGCGCCAGTCCGGGGTCCCTGCCGGATCGGCGACAGGGTCCCTGCCGGATCGACGGACGGGGTCCCTGCCGGATCGGCGACAGGGTCCCTGCCGGATCGACGGACGGGGTCCCTGCCGGATCGGCGAAGCCGATCTGGGAGGTCGTGATCTGGGAGGTCGGCGATCTGGGAGGTCGTGATCTGGGAGGTCAGCGATCTGGGAGGTTCGCGCGCATTCTCGCCGCCTGGCCTCGTCACCGCACCGCCCTCCCCGGCGAGCGCTCGCCGGCTCTGCCTGGACTATAGGAAAGGGCTATAGCTCCGCGCGGGATTGCGTCTTGGACCTCGGTTCGCGAGGGCGCGAACATGTGTTCTGGGCATCGCCGCCCAGCCCTCGGCCGCTGCCGCCGGCCCTCGGCGGGAAGCTCGATCGGAGAGACATGCGCGACCCGAATCCTGGTGACGCCGCGAGCGTCACAGTTCTCGCCGGCGGACGGGTGATCGACCCGGCGAACGGTATCGACACGATCGCGGACGTGGTCTGCGCGGGCGGCCAGATCGTGGCCGTCGGCCCCGCCGCGGGCGCCGCGTACACGACACCACCGGCGGGGGCCCCGACGGGTGGCGGCGCGGCCGAGATCATCGACTGCGCCGGGCTCGTCGTCACTCCCGGCCTCATCGACCTGCACGTACACGCCTACCCCGGTCTCGGCGACTTCTGCGTGCACCCGGACCGGGCCGGCGTCGAGGTCGGCGTCCCGGTCGTGGTCGACGGCGGCACCTCGGGAGTGCGCACGCTCGGCATCTCCCGCGCGTTCGCGCAGAGCCCAGCGATACACACCCGCGTGCTCGCGTTCATGGACCCATGCCTGCTCTACCTGGCGACGAAGGACTTCATCGCCCACCGCCTCGAGATCGCCAACGACCCGCGCAACCTCGACCTGGACGCCGCCGCGGCGACCGTCGAGGAGCACAAGGACTACGTCATCGGCTTCAAGGTGCGGGCGACGACCACCGAGGACGACCGGGTCTCGCCGTTCCTCGAGGGCGCCAAGGCCATCGCCGGCGACCTGCCGATCATGATCCACCTGGGCAAGTACCCGTACACGAAGAGCCTGACGAACCTGGACGCGCTGGCGGCGCTGCGCCCCGGCGACATCGTCACGCACGCGTTCCGTGGCCACTCCGGCGCGCTCGTGAACGACGGGACGGCCGTCCACCCGGTGTTCGCCGAGGCCGCGGCGCGCGGGGTGCGCCTCGATGTGGGCCACTCGGGCTCGGACTTCCGGTTCGCCTCCGCGCGGGCGCTGCTCGACCTCGGCTACCCGCCGTACACGATCAGCACCGACCTCAACCTGTTCAACGAGGACGGCCCGGTCTACTCGCTGCCCGAGACGATGTCGAAGATCTGGTCGCTGGGCGTCCCGCTCGCGGACGTGATCGCGATGGCGACGGTGAACCCCGCCGCCTCGATCCGCCGCTCCGCGGAACTTGGCACCCTGGGCGTCGGTCGCGCGGCCGAGGTGAGCGTGCTGCGGGTCGAGGAAGGGCCGGCCGCGTTCTCCGACGGCTTCGAGACCATCGCGGGCGAGCGCCGGCTGGCCCCCGTCGGCTGCGTGCGCGGCGGTACCTGGATCGAGGCGACCGGGCCGTTCAGCGCCGCGGCCAGGGCGGCGGGCGACCCGGGCGCGGCGGCGAACGGGCTGCCACGCAGGCAGGCCGGCGTCGCCGCCGCGAGCGCGGCCGCCGAGTCTCTGACCTACCAGCAGACCTCGCCGTAGGAGGCAGTAGAGATGGCCTACGTCATCGGCGAGGCGTGCGTCGACGTCATGGACCGTTCCTGCGTCGACGACTGCCCGATCGACTGCATCTACACCGGTGAACGCAAGCTCTACATCCATCCCGAGGAATGCATCGACTGCGGCGCGTGCGCGCGCAGCTGCCCAGTGGACGCGATCACCTGGGACCGCGACCTCGACCCGGCCAGCCCGGACGCGACCCACCTCGCCGACGCGACGGCGTTCTTCTACCAGCCGCTCCCTGGCCGGTCCGCGCCGCTGCGCGAACCGGGCGGCGCCGCGGGCCTCGGCCCGGTGGGTATCGACACCGCCCTGGTCACGGCCATCCCGTCACGGACGGGTGCCGGCGCCCCGGGGAACGGCTGAAGGCGCGGGGGGCTGAACGCGAGGACGGCGAGTGCCAGCGGACCGGGACGGCGTGCCGTCGAGGCGCCGATGGCAGATCCACAGCCCATCCGGGGCCGCCGGATCCGTGGACGTGGGCGGGGTCGTGGGCCGCGATGGCGTCACGGATGCCGGTGGGGTCACGGATGCCGGTGGGGTCACGGATGCCGGTGGGGTCACGGATGCCGGTGGGGTCACGGATGCCGGTGGGGTCACGGATGCCGGTGGGGTCACGGATGCCGGTGGGGTCACGGATGCCGGTGGGGTCACGGATGCCGGTGGGGTCACGGATGCCGGTGGGGTCACGGATGCCGGTGGGGTCACGGGCGCCGACTCGCCGGCCCCTGCGCGCGCCGGGGCGGGCCCACGCCGCGCCGGCGGATCGCAGGCGGGGAGCAGGAGGCTGACGGCGGTGCCGACACCGACCGCCGAGGAGATCCGAGCCTCGCCACCGGCCTGGGCGACGACGTCGCGCACCACCGCGAGGCCGAGGCCCGTGCCGGCGTCCTCCGGCTTGGTCGTGAAGAACGGCTCGAACGCCCGCGCCTGCGTCGCCGGCGTCATCCCGGTGCCGGTGTCGATCACCTGCAGGTTCACCAAACGCCGCCGGGGTATGTCGTCCACGTCCTGGACGCCGGCCGTGTCGGTGGCTCCCGCCGGCGGCAGGGAGGCCGCGACCGCCTCCGGCGAGCCGTCGAGTACGACGTTGCCGGCCGTCATCGTCAACGTGCCGCCGTGAGGCATCGCGTCGCGGGCGTTCATCGCCAGATTGATGATCGCCTGCTCCAGCCTCACCGGATCTGAGCACACGGGCCACAGGTCGTCGTCGACCTCGACACGGACATCGATCCGCTCACCGAGCGGGCGCCGCAGCATGCCGGCCGTCTCACGGACCACCGCGCGCAGATCGACGGCCCCGATCTCGGCCGGCTTACGGCGCACGGCGGCCAGCAACTGGGCCGTGAGCTCGACCGCCCGCTCACCCGCGTGCTGGATCTGCGCCACGTCGCGGCGCATCGCCTCCCAGTCGACCGGGCCGGCCGGCCCGGCAGTCCCCGCCGGTCGCCCGGAGCGGCCGGCCGACGCCCCGGCGCCGCCGGGGGAGGAGGGGTGGGCGGCCGCGGCATCCCGGGCCGCCTGATCCGCCTCGGCGGCCGAGTCCAGCGCGTCGGCGACGAACACGGCGTAGTTCCTGATCACCGACAGCAGGTTGTTGACGTCGTGCGCCACGGCGCCGGCGAGCTGCCCAAGGTTCTCCAGCCGCCCCGGGTCGCCGCCGGGACGGGCGACGGAGAAAGGCGAACCATCCTGGCGGAGACCGACGCCGGTAAGTCCGGTGGGGACAATCGCGTCAACAGGCTGGCCGACCAGGTCATCGTCGGCATAGCCGAACAGCGCGGCGGCGCGAGCGTTCACCGCGGCAATCTTGCCATCCGCGCCCACCGCGACCGCTGGGTCGGGAACCGTCTCCAGCCAGCCACGAGCGGCGTAGTTGGTCTCGCTGTTCAGCGTCACCACCCCGATGTGGTCCTGGTCTACGCGGTCGACTCCGGCTGCTGCCCCCTCGGCCAGGTCCGGGCGATCCGCCACGTCCATCCCAGGGATATCCACTACCCCGGAATCTCTGTCGGAGCGTAGCGCGCCCGCTACGCCAGAGCGCGGGCTCGCGAACGACCATGGGCCGGTACCGCACTCCCGTGCTAGCCACGGAGCGTACCCAAGCACCGGAAAACTGCTCCTATTACAGGGATAACCCTCTGGAACCGCCTTCAATTATCCCTAATCTATCCCTAATCGCCACTAGCCCATCCGGGTGACGCGTCCGGCGCCACACCATGCCGGCGCCCGCGGCTCGGTTACCGGTCGCCGCTCTTGCCCGATTCACCTGGTCCCGCTGGTGATCCTGGGGACAACGGCCGCCGGGTGTGCAAAGGAAGATCATTTTCGCACACCCTTTGGCCCACTAGGAGGGCGCGGTTGCCGGGCCGCGGGGCACCGGAGTCGGCGCTCACGAGTCATCCTCAAGAAGAGTGTGGTGCTGGCACCACCGTGCCGGTGAGCCCACCGCCCTGTGCATCGGGTCACCAACAGGGCTGAATTAGCACCATGGAGCAGATCGGGGTTCTGCTGGCGGACGACAACTTGATCGTCCGCGCCGGGGTACGAGCATTGCTCGCCCGGGTGCCTGGGTTGACCGTGGTCGGCGTCGCCGCCGACCGCGACGAACTTGTCCAACTCGCCCGCACCCGCCGGCCGCGGGTCGTGGTCACGGACATCCGTATGCCGCCAACCTTCTCGGACGAGGGGATCGAGGCGGCCCGCGAGATCCGCCAGCACGCGCCTGGGACCGGCGTGGTTCTGCTCTCCCAGTACGACGAGCCGGAGTACGCGGTCGGTCTGCTGGCGGGTGCCGACGCCGGTGGCTGTGCCTACCTGCTCAAGGAGCGCCTGGCCGACCCGGAGATTCTGGTGCGGGCCATCCGAGAGGTGGCGGCCGGTTCGTCGATGCTCGACCCGGAGATCGTCGCCGCCGTTCTCAGCCCGGTCCGCGACGCGAGCGATCTCAGCGAGGATCAGGCACAGCTCCTGCGCGATGTCGCCGAGGGCCGGTCGATCCGGGCGATCGCCGAGCGCCGTGGCGACACCCCGGAGGCGGTGAACACCGCGATCGACGCGACGCTGCTCCGCCTGGCCCAGGGGGCCAGCAACGGCCGGTCTGGGGCCCTGCGGCAGCTTCGGCTGCTGCATGCCGCGATCGTGCGCCGCGAGGAGCAGGGCGAGGCGCTGTCACGGCTCCTGCCCGGCGGCCTCGCCGAGAAGCTGCGGTCCGATGCCGGCGCCGGCCAGCGCACCGAACGCCTCGTGGTCACCGTGCTGATGTCGGACATCCGCGGCTACACCTCGATCGCCGAGCGGACGGACCCCATGGTGCTGGCGGGCCTCCTCGACGCGCACCGTCGCGAGATGAACGCGGCGATCCTCAATGAGGGCGGCACCGTCCTGCAGTACGCCGGCGACGCCGTCATCGCCGTCTTCGGCGCTCCCTACCCGCAGGACGACCACCAGACCCGGGCCGCGCGGGCGGCGGTCGCGATGCACGCGCGGCAACGCGCTCTCAACGTCCGCTGGGAGCTGGAGGGGCTCGCGCCGTTCGGCCTGGGCGTCGGGGTGAGCACCGGCGAGGTCGCGGCGGCCCTGCTCGGCTCTGACGCGCGCCGCGAGTACACCCTGGTCGGCGACACGATGAACCTCGCGGCCCGGCTCCAGGCGTTCGCCGGCGCCGGCCAGACGGTCCTGTCGGAGCCGACCGCCAGCGCGCTGCGCGGCGAGTGCGGCGCCCGCCTCGTGCCCCTGCCCCCGATGACCGTGAAGGGCCGAGCGGGCTCCGTCGTGGCCTACCTGATGGACGCCCAGGCCCGTATCCCCAGCCAGGCCGCACCTGCGCCGCCGACGCCGGAGCCCATGCTGGCCCAGTCCCCATCCCACCGGCCGGTCCCTGCCCTGCCCCAGCCCACGGCACTCGCTGCGTTGACGGCCTGAGGCCGGTACCGGAAACGCCATCCCCTTTCGCCGCCGGGGAAGGGCGGCGCGGGAGGGGCGGGGGAAGGTCACGCGGGACGGCGTGGGGGAGTCAACGGCCGCCGGCGACGTCCAGGAGGCTGCCGACGACGTAGGAGGAGGTCTCGGGAAGGCAGAGCCAGAGGATCGCGGCGGCGACCTCGTCGGCCGTGCCGGCCCTGCCGACAGGGGCCGTGGAGCCGACCTCGGCTACCCGGCCCGGCTGGCCACCGCTGGCGTGGATCTCGGTGTCGATGATGCCGGGGCGGACCGCGTTGACCCGGATCCCCTCGGCCGCGACCTCCTTGGCGAGGCCGACGGTCATCGTGTCGATGGCGCCCTTGGAGGCCGCATAGTCGACGTACTCGCCGGAGCTGCCGAGCCGGGCGGCGGCCGACGACACGTTCACGATCGCGCCGCCGCTCCCACCGTGACGGGTGGACATCCGGCGGACGGCGGCGCCGGCGCACAGGAAGGCGCCGACGACGTTGACCGCCATCATCCGTTCCAGCCGTTCGAACGCCATCTCGTCGACGCGGGCCCGCCGGTCGACGATCCCGGCATTGTTGACGAGGGCGGTCACCGGCCCGAGCCGGTCGGCGGCGACGAACAGCGCCGTCACGTCATCGGCCGAGGCCACGTCCGCGCGCACCGCGACGGCGCGCGCTCCGGCCGTCTCGCAGGCGGCCAGCACCTCGGCCGCCGCCGCCTCGTCCGCCCGGTAGCTCAGGCACACGTCCCATCTGTGCCTCGCCAGCTCGACCGCGGTCACCGCGCCGATCCCCCTGCTGCCCCCGGTCACCACCGCCACACCGCGACGGCCCGTTTCCGATCCGGCTCCGGCCTCCACGCCAGCCCCCGCTCCCCCGTGCGCCGCCCACCCCCGGCGGAACGCCAGCTCTCACTCCAGAGCGCAGCCTCTCACCTCCCGAGCCGCGCGCCCGGCCGCGGAGAGCGGCGTCAGCTCGTCGGCGTCGGCGTGGGCTCCAGCGGGACCAGGCTGCCGCAGGTGAGCTTCGTGGCGACCTGGTACTGATGCTGGCTGAGTTTGGCCATGGCGAAGCAGGGCGGGGCCGTGGCGTGGTTGAGCGGCCACCGGCTCTCCGCGACGGTGTCCTGCACGTAGTAGGAGAAGTCGCCGCTGTTGAGCTTCTTCAGGAACGAGTCGGCGGTCAGGTCGCGGCCGGTCGCCGTCAGCGCCGCGACGAACATGTCGGCCGACCAGTAGCCGGCCATCGCCGGCAGGGTGAGCGGCTGGTCGGGGGCGTACTTCGCGAAGTCGGCCTTCAGCTGCCGGATCGCCGGCGTGTCGGTCTCCGGAACGGCGAACTGGAGCAGCGTGTGCGCGCCGTCGAGCGCGTCGAGGCCGGCCAGCCGCGGGTCGTAGCCGACGGCGTTGAGCGTGTCGCCCTTGTACCCGTTGGCCTTGAGCGCCTCGGTCACCTTGGTGGTCGACTCGAAGTCGCCGGGGAAGATGACCAGGTCCGGCGGCGCGCCCTTGTTCGACGTCATGATGTCGCCCACGATCGCGGTCGCGTCGTTCAGGCCGGACAGCGGGATCGGCGACTTGTCATAGGACACGGGAATGCCGGCGAGCCGGATGCCGCGCTCCACGGCGTCGACGCCCGCGCGCGAGGCGTCCGTGTCCAGCCCGACGACGGCGACGGCCTTCGTCTTCGCCTGTTCCACCGGGCCGAGCACCGAGGTCGCCATCAGGCCCCAGGTGGTCGCGTCGACCTTCGGCCGGTCGGGCAGCAGGCAGCCGGTGATGCCGAAGCCGTTCGCGGTGTCGCAGAAGCCGCCGCCAATGCCCCAGCCGAAGAAGGGCACCCGCTGCGAGCAGAAGACGTCGAGGAAGTTCGAGAACACCGTCGCCACCGGGACGACGGCGAAGACCTGGTCCTGCTCGACCAGCGCGTGCGCCTGCTGGCCGTTGCGCGCCGGGTCCAGCGCGTCGTCCTTGACGCCGATGAAGTCGATCGTGCGCCCGGCGACGCCGCCGGCGGCGTTCGCTCGCTGGAAGCGCACCTTGGCGCCGACATCGACACCGGCCATCGAACTGGTGGCCGGGCTGGTGATGACGGCGAGCCCGCCGACCTTGACCGAGGTGTCGGTGATCCCCCGGGTCGGGTTGGTCGCGGCGCCGGCGCACTGCAGCGAGGAGGCGTCGACGCTGAAGCCGTTCGCGTCCCAGCCCTTCGGCGGGCCAGGGGTGAAGTCGGCGAGGTTGACGGTCCGTCCAGGGTCGCCGGAGCCGCCCGACCCGCCCGACCCGCCACCGCCGCACGCGCTGGCCGCTGCCAGCGCCACCGCAACCATGGCCACCGCGGCCGTCCGAACAGGTCGCATCGACCGCCCCTTCGTGGGACTTCCCAAGACACCCCCGCCCCCACGGCCGCCTTCGGCCACCCGCGCGCGGGCCAACCGCCCGAATGCTGCCAATCGAAGGAAGCTCGAAAAACTTCTACTCGTGGTGACATATGTCGCTAAATCCGCAATGCGCACCTATCTCGTCACGGAGAGCGATGGAACTCGCGGAAGCTCGAAGGTCCTTGGACCCAGCCAGCCAGGGTCCTTAGACCACCCTCTGGACGGATCCCTCGCGACTGAGGCGCCCGGATGCGGGTATGGACACAAGGAACGAGACGCACTTCACTTGCCCTTACACTTGCCTATGAAGTGCGTCACAATCGAGCTCAGTCAGATCGGACGGCGTACCCCTGAGGAGGGGCCGTGGAACAGGCGCAGGACCGAGCGGTCGCGACCGCGGTCGGGTCCGGTAGCTGTGTGATCGTCGGTCTGCGCGCGGGTGACCCCGGCGAGCTCGCGGATGTCCTGCTAGCAGCCGAACTCGCGGCGCGGACCGGCTCGAAGCTGGTGGTCGTCGCGGAACGCGACCGGTGGGCCCGGTTCGCCCGCTGGACGTCCGGCATGTACTGCGCCTTCGGGATGGACGGTGTGGCGCAGGCGTCGCACACCGCGGAGCGCGCCGTCCAGGACGACCTCTACGAGCGGGTCTCGGGAGTGGTCAGCCTGGTCCCGGTCGAGTGGACGCTGCTGTGGGCGTCCGGCTCGGCCGCTCGGGCGGCCGTCCGCTACGCCCGCCGCAACCCGACCGTCTTAGTCATGTTCCGTCCGTCCCCGGGCAGCAAGGCGGCGCGCTAGGACGGGGCGAGGACGCTCCGCGACCCGGCCCCGCCTCTGCCTGCTGACGCGGGGGCATCTGGGCTAGACGTGCGGGAGGACTTCGGCGGCTAGTAGGGCGATGTGGTCAAGGTCGTCCATGTCGAGGATCTGCAGGTAGACGCGGTCTGCGCCGATCTTGGCGTAGGCACCGATCTTCTCGACCAGCTCCGCCGGGGTGCCGGCGAGGCCGCTCTCCCGCAGCTCCGGCACCTGCCGGCCGACCGCCTCGACGCGCCGGGTGAGCTCGGCCTCATCCCGCCCACAGCAGGTCGTCAGCGCCACCGACCGCTTCATGCCGCCCGGGTCGCGGCCGAGCTCCTCGCAGGCCTTCCTGGTCTGATCAAACAGCCGGGAAGCGTCCGCCACGGGCTGGAACGCCGCGTTGTACTCGTCGGCGTACCTGGCGGCCAGCCGCGGCGTGCGCACCGGCCCGAACCCGCCGATGATGATCGGCGGCCGCGGCCGCTGGGCCGGCTTAGGCAGCCCCGGGCTGTCGGTGACCGAGTAGTACCGGCCCTCGTAGCCGAAGGTCTCGCCGGCCGGGGCCGCCCACAGACCGGTGATGATCTCCAACTGTTCGGTAAGCCGGTCGAACCGCTCGCCGATCGGCGGGAAGGGGATCGCGTACGCCTGGTGCTCGGCCTCGAACCAGCCGGCGCCGAGGCCGAGCTCGACGCGCCCGCCGCTCATCTCGTCGACCTGGGCGACGGAGATCGCGAGCGGGCCCGGGTAGCGGAACGTGGCGCTGGTCAGCAGCGTGCCCAGCCGGATGCGGCTGGTCTGGACGGCGAGCCCGGCGAGCGTCACCCAGGAGTCGGTGGGCCCAGGGCCCGGGTCCCCGCCGCCGATCCGCAGGAAGTGATCAGAGCGGAAGAAGGCGTCGAACCCGCCCTCCTCCGTGGCCCGCGCGACGCCCAGCTGCTGGGCATAGGTGTTGCCCTGCTGCGGCTCGACAAAGATCCGAAGGTCCATGTCTTCCTGCCTACCACCGCCGGCGGACGCGCGGGTGTCTGGGAGCCCGTTCTTTTCGCAACGTGACGAGGGCCGCTGGCGGCAGGTCCGCCATGGTGTGCGGCGGCAGGGAGGCCGGGACGTGCGCGCGGCGGCCGCGCGACACGGCGCGGACGCATGACAGAGAGCCCGGAGGCGGCAAAGCTGACCGACTGTGCGTGGTCAGCGGTATGCGGAAGATGTATTCCGATTGATGTTCGCGCTCGCCATGGCGACGCTCGTCGCCGCCGCGGCGAGCGGCTGCTCGAGCGACGGCGAGGCCGGCGCCGCCACGGTCACCCATGCCGCCGGCACCAGCGGCATGGGCACGATGACCATGCCGGCCGGCACGACGATGCCGCCGGCGAGCACCTTGGCGTCCACTCCGGCCACGGGGGCCGGCGGGCGCGGCGTCTACGCCCACACCGGCGCCGGCGACCTGAGCCCCAAGGTCGCCGGCCAGCGCTCGCTCGTCTATGTGCCCAACAGCGACGGCGACTCGGTGACGGTCATCGACCCGAAGACGTTCAAGGTCATCGACGAGTTCACGACGGGCGCCAAGCCGCAGCACGTCGTGCCGTCGTGGGACCTGTCGACGCTGTACGCCACGAACAACACCGGTAACAGCCTCACGCCGATCGACCCGGTCACCGGGAGGGTCAAGGGCTCGAACATTCCCGTCGCCGACCCGTACAACATGTACTTCACCCCGGATGGGACGTACGCGATCGTCGTCGCCGAGGCTCAGCAGCGGCTGGACTTCTATGACGCGCGCACCTGGAAGCTCCACCGCCAGCTGCCGGTGACCTGTCCCGGCGTCGATCACATCGACTACTCGGCCGACGAAAGCTACCTGATCGCCACCTGCGAGTTCTCCGGGAAGCTGGTCAAGGTCGACTGGAAGAACCAGGAGGTGCTCGGCTACCTCACGATCGGCGGGATGCCGCAGGACATCAAGCTCGACCCTCAGGGCGAGGTTTTCTACGTCGCGGACATGGACCAGAACGGCGTCCACCTGATCGACGGTGAGAGCTTCCGCCAGATCGGGTTCATGCCGACCGGAAAGGGCGCCCACGGCCTCTACCCGAGCCGTGACGCCAAGGTGCTGTACGTCTCCAACCGCGGGGAGGGGACGATCTCGCTCATCGACTTCGCCACCAGAAAGATCGTCGACCGCTGGGAGATCCCGGGCGGCAGCCCGGACATGGGCGGAGTCTCGGTCAACGGCGACGTGCTGTGGCTCTCCGGCCGCTACAACCGCGAGGTCTACGCGATCTCCACCAAGGACGGCGGGCTGCTGGCCCGCATCCCCGTCGGCGCCGGCCCGCACGGCCTGTCGGTATGGCCCCAGCCCGGCCGCTACTCCCTCGGCCACACCGGCATCCTCCGCTAAGGGGCGGCCCCGCGCCGGACGCTCCGCGCCCGGCGCCGGGTACCGCCCTCAGGCGCTGAGCCTAACCTCCCAGATCGGCTTCGCCGATCCGGCAGGGACCCTGCTCGCCACCTGGTTCGGGCTTGCGGCCTATGACGGTGGCTGACCTGGTTCAGGGCTGACGACGTGGCTGGGATAACGCCAGCGCTGAGGCGCCGTCACCAGTGGTGGCCAGGTTGCGCTGACTGCTCAGCAGCAGCCCATATGAGTTCCTTGACCAGCAGCCAGGCGAGGGGTCTCCGCCGATCTGCTGCCGAGACTGGGCAGGGCGGAACGTGCAGAATCACGTCCAGCCGGTCCATAGCAGATCGGTGGGGAAGCAGAGATCGGTGGGGAAGCATTCATGACCGTGCTTGACCGTTTTCGGCTGGATGGCCGAGTCGCCATCGTCACCGGTGCGTCGGCCGGCCTCGGCGTCGCGTTCGCGAAGGCGCTCGCCGAGGCGGGCGCGGACGTCGCCCTCGGGGCTCGCCGGGAGGACCGGCTCAAGGAGACCAAGGCGCTGGTGGAGGGCGTCGGCCAGCGGGCTGTCGCGGTGCGGACCGACGTCACCGAGCCGGCCGACTGCCAGGCGCTCGTCGCCGCGGCGATGGCCGAGTTCGGCCGGGTGGACATCCTTGTCAACAACGCCGGCATCGGCACCGCTGTGCCAGCCACCCGGGAGACCCCCGAGGAGTTCCGCTCCGTCGTCGACCTCAACCTGAACGGCTGCTACTGGATGGCGCAGGCATGCGGCCGGGTCATGAAGCCGGGCAGCAGCATCGTCAACATCTCCAGCGTCCTCGGCATCACGACCGCGGGCCTGCCGCAGGCGGCATACTCCGCCAGCAAGTCGGGCCTGTTCGGCCTGACCAGGGACCTGGCGCAGCAGTGGGGCACCCGCAAGGGCATCCGGGTGAACGCGCTCGCTCCCGGCTTCTTCGCCAGCGAGATGACCGACCAGTACCGCCCTGGCTATCTGGAGGCCCAGTCGCCCCGACGGCTGCTGGGCCGCACCGGCGACCCCGAGGAGCTTGCCGCGGCGCTGATCTTCCTCGCCAGCGACGCCGGCGGCTTCGTCACCGGCCAGGTCCTCACCGTCGACGGCGGCTTCTCCATCACCTAAGTCTGCAGCGGCATGAGCTCGCGGGCGAAGTCGTCCAGGAAGGCGGGCAGGCCCTCGGGCCGGATCATGGGGTAGATCACGAACTTGCTGACGCCGGCGGCGACGTGGTTGGCGATGGACGCGCGAGCGGCGTCCCAGCCGACCGGGACGAACACGCCGGGGTCGACGTCCGGGCGCCGTGCCCGGATGCCGGCCAGCTGCGCCGGTGGGAGCTCGTCGAAGGCGACCCGCAGGCTCAGCCCGAAGTGCTCCTGATCGACCTCGCGGCCCGCCTCAGCCGCCGTCGCGTTGATGACCTCGATGCCCGCCGCCGCGTCGGCCGGGGTGACGAGGCTCGCGAGCCAGCCGTCGCCGAGCCGGCCGATCCGGCGCAGCGCCGCCGGGGCGGCGCCCCCGAGCCACAGGTCGAGCGGGCGGGCCGGCAACTCGCCGATCCCGATGGCGTCCAGGTGGAAGAACTCGCCCTGGTGGGTGACGGACTCCTCGGTGAGGAGCCGGCGCACCACCGTCAGTGCCTCGTCGAAGACGTCGCCGCGGCGGCCTGGCGGCACCGGGAAGGCGCTGCGCTCGGAGGCGCGCGCCGGGCCCAGCCCGACGACCGGCAGTACACGGCCCGGTGCGAGCGCGGCGAGCGAGACGATCTGCTTGGCGAACAGCGCGGGGTTGCGGCCGGGCAGCACAGCGACGCCGGTGCCGACCTTGAGCCGGTTCGTGCGCGCCAGCGCCCAGGCCATCCCCATCATCGGGTCGACGGCGGGCGACGAGAGCTGCTCGGACAGCCACAGCGAGTCGATGCCAAGCTGAGCGATCCGCTTGACCAGCCCGGACAGCTCATCCCCCGCCGCCCCGGCGAACCCGACCCCGATCCGGACCTTCATATGCCTCCCCACCGATCTGCCAGATTCCGCCCATCGCCGATCCATACGTTCGGCGCTGATCCGACCACTTGGCAGATCCGCACCTCCCAGATCACGACCTCCCAGATCGGCTTCGCCGATCCGGCAGGGACCCCGTCCGCCGATCCGGCAGGGACCCCGGGGGACCCCGGGCCTGGCTAAGCCTCGAAGAACCCCACCGGGCGAAGGCAGATCCACAGCCTTCTCAACTAGCTGCCAGATCCCGTGCCTACGCTAACCCGCGCAGCCGCCGCGATGACGCGGATCGACGAGGAGCTGAGGACTAAAGGTGGCGTGGTTCCACACCACGCCCTTGGGGATCCCGGTGGAGCCGGACGTGAAGATCAGCATTGCCGGGTCATGGCCCCGTCGGCGGGGCGCGCGGGCCGCCGGGCGCGCGGCGGTGGCCACCGCGTCGAGATCATCGAGGCCGCCGAGATCGTCGGGCGCGCGGGCGTCCTGGGCCTCGTAGCCGGCGCCGGGGCGGTCGCCGATCGGGAACGGCTCGACCCAGAACGGGAGCAGGCTGGCCGGGTCGGGCGCCGCGTCCGATCCGTCGGCCAAGCCGCCGGTGCCCCCGACGGTGGGCCCTGTGGACGGGCCCGCGCACACGCACAGGTCGGCGCCGGCGAGCTCGAGGATCTTGGCCATCCGCTCGGCCGGCAGGTACGCGTCAAGCGGCACAAATGGCCGACCCGCCTTGAGAATGCCGATCATCGCGACAACGGCGGCCGGGTCGTGCCCGAAAAGCAGCGCAACCGGACGAGAGGCGTCCGTTGTCGTGTTGGCGCGATCCAGCAGCCGGTTGGCCAGATCATCCGACCAACGGTCAATCTCACCGAAGGTGAGAGTTCCTCTGTGTGAGCGAAGTGCCACTTCATCAGCGCATTGGCGAACGACGAAATGAAACCGCTCGAGAACGTTCGCGTCCACCTCGTCCGCGGTGGTTGGTGGCACTCACACCCGCGGGCGCGTGCCCCTCGGAGCCGCCGGCCTCGACGTCGCCGTCACGCTGGACCTCCGCAGTTCTCCCGTTTCTTCTTAACCAGAGCTGACGGCTAGATATAGCACAGGCGGTTCATTGTGGAAACGACCTCAACTATCCGGCCACCGCCCATCAAGTCCTATTACGATGTAGAACCTGGAGCCCGCACACAGCCGCCCAGCGCACTCCCAGACCCGCAACACATGTAAAGAACATGTTTCGCGCAAACTTCGGCGCGGGGCCAGCGGCCAAGCCTCGCCCCCCGGCCGCACCCGCCCGGCGTCCCGGTCACCCGGCGGGCTGGGCCTGTCGGTTCCGCCCCGAGCGCAAGGGCCGGTGGGAGAAGTCGATGGGAGATGAGGGACCGATGGGAGAAGGCGATTGACCGGCCACCGGCCGGGACCGACCCTGGAGGCATGGGTGACATCGGCAAGCCGGAACGCATCGTCGAGGACGAGCCGATCTCCTGGCCGGATGAGGAACCGCTGACCGTGCCGGCCGAACCGCTCGAGCCGGCGGAGCCCGTCCCGGCCGGGGCGACGGCTGGCACCCGCGGGCGATGAGCCTGCTGGGCTGGCGACAGTGGGCCGTCGACCGCGCCGGGCTGCTCCGGCCGGCCTGGACGCCCTGGTCGCCCTATCCGCCCGAGCTGCTGCTGTGGCGACCGGACGGCCTCACCCGCGCCCACTGTCTGCGTGGCCCGCACGACAGGCCACCGGGTGAGCACGACAGGCCGCCCGGAGCTCGCGACGAGACCGGCTCAGGTGGCATCCCCGAGGCGGAGTGCGGCTGCGGGCTGTATGCCTGGCGCGACCCCGCGGAGCTGGCCGCGGCGCCGCATCCCCGCTGGACGTCGCTACCGATAGTCGTCGGTGTCGTCCGGCTCGGCGGGCGGGTCATAGTCGGTGAGCGCGGCTACCGCGCCGAGCTCGGGTACCCCGTCGCCGTCCTCGACTCCGCCGGTGTCGTCGCCACCACCTACCAGCTGGCCCGTTACCGCGAATGGCGCGCCCTGGTCTCGGAGTGGCACCCGGGCACCTCGTCCGAGGCCGCCTGAAGTACGTCTCAGGACCGCCCCACTGATCCGCTTACGGCGGCACGGTACGGGCCATTCGTGACCATGCTCGGTCAGAGACGGCCTGATCGATGGTGGTTTACCGAAAGCGACCAATCCCCCATTACCGGTAAAGTTCCGGACGACGCGTCGTGGGTGACGGCGCGGCATGGCCACGCTGGGCCGGTCTAGGGGTGATATGTCCGCCACCGACGAGCGTCCGATCGCCTCTGCCCGCGACGGGCGTGGCTCCTCGGCCACCGCTGGCCCGGCAGAGGCCCCGACGTCAACATCCACCGCGCCCTTGTCGCCGTTGTCGCCAACGTCACCGTTGTCGCCAAGTTCGCCGGCGTCCGAGCCTGGCAGCCGCTTCCCGGGCAGAACGGGGCGCCGGGGGGCTGGGCCCGGGCATCGCCGCCACGAGCCGCGACGAGTGCCGCGCTGGCTGTTACTGTTCGCCGCCTACTGTGCGCTGGCCGTGCTGATGCTGCGCTCGCTGTGGGTGGACCCGGGTGCCCGCGGCTACGGCGTCTCGGACGCGACGCTGTTCACCTGGTACATCGGCTGGGTCCCGCACGCCATCGGCCATGGGATGAACCCGTTCGTCACCGACATGATCAACGCGCCGGACGGCGTCAGCATCCTGTGGAGCACCCCGGTGGTGCTGCTCGGTGTCCTCGTCGCGCCGGTGACGCTGCTCGCCGGCCCGGTGGCCGCGCTGAACACCCTGCTCACGCTCGCCCCGGCCGTCTCGGCGATCGCGATGTACGGCGTGGCCCGCCGCTGGGCGGGAACCGGGCCGGCGGCGGTCGCGGGCCTGCTCTACGGCTTCAGCCCGTACATGGTCGGCGCCTCCCTCGGCCACCTGCATCTGACGTTCGCCCCGTTCCCGCCGCTGCTCCTGGCGCTGCTGCATGACCTGCTCGTCCGCGGCCCCGGCCCGCGGTCGCGCGACGATGGCGAAGCCTCGCGCGACCGCGGGCACCCTGGCCGACGCAGCGCGCGGCGCACCGGGCTGCTGCTCGGCCTCGCCGTCGCCGCGCAGGCCCTCATCAGCGAGGAGCTGCTGGCGACATCCGCGCTGGTGGGCGCGCTTGGCCTGCTGATCCTGGCCGTCTATCACCCGTCGGTGGCGCTGGCGAAGGCCGGCCAGATCGCGCGGATGCTGGGCTGGTGCGCGCTCGTCGCCGGCGTGCTGCTCGCCTGGCCGCTGGCGGTGCAGTTCTTCGGGCCGCACCGGGTCCACGGCGCGATCCAGCCGCACGACGTCGCGGTCGCCGACCTGTTCACCTTCGTCGTGCCGACGCCGTTGCAGTGGCTGGCGCCAGGCCAGGTGCTCGACCACAGCCTCGGGTTCACCGGCAACGCCGTGGAGGTCAGCGGCTACCTCGGCGTTCCCCTGCTGGTGCTGCTCGCGGTGCTCGCCGTCCGGCTGCGCCGGGATCCGCTCGTCCGGGTCCTCATCCCGCTGTTCGTCCTCGTCGCGCTGCTCTCGCTCGGCGGGCACCTGCACGTCGACGGCCGGATCACCCGCGTCCCGCTGCCGTGGGCCGCCGTCGAGAGGCTGCCGTTGCTGGGCAGCGCGCTGCCGTCCCGGCTGTCGCTCTACCTGACGATGTTCGCGGGGCTGGCGCTCGCCATCTGGCTGGAGCAGCTTCGCTTCCGGCCGTCGCCGCGCCGCGCGGGCGCGGCGGTGCTCGCCGCGGCCGCGCTGCTCCCGCTCGTCCCGGCGTCGTTGCACGCCCGCGAGATGCGGGCGCCGGAGTTCTTCACGACGGCGGCGGTGGACGTGATCCCGCGCGGCTCGACGGTGCTGGTGGCGCCCTACCCGCGGCCGGACACGCCGGCCGCGATGCTCTGGCAGGCCCACGCTGACTACCGGTTCAGGCTGGCGGGCTGCTACTGCACCGTGCCCGCGCCGAACGGCGGGGCGCAGTTCCACGGCGCCCCGAGCCCGCTGACGACCGCGATGCTGCGGGTGGAGGCGGGCACGCTGACCCCCGCCGAGGCGCTGGCGCTGCCCGGCCTGCGTGAGGCGTACGCGGCGCTGCATCCCGACGCCGTCCTCATCGGCCCGGCGCGCAATCGGGCCGCGCTGGTCGAGCTGGTGGACGGCCTCACCGGCCACCGCCCGGTCGACGAGCCTGGTGGCGTCGCGCTCTGGGCCGAGACTTTCCGGCCTTGAGGCGGTCCCTCCCGTCCCGCGGGCTTACGGTGACTCGGACGGTCAAAAGGCCTGCCGGTAGCGCGCGGCGAGCGACGTCTTTGAGTGACGACCCAGATTCATTCTGTAGACGCGAGTCAGTGTGCCGGGAGAGCCGGGATGGGTGCTGACGACCGGCCGCGGTAGACGCGAGAAGCTGTTCGAGACGGCTGCCCAGATTGCCGTCCGGGATGATGGAATGGCCGGGGGAACGCCCGTTCGGGCCGGAGGGGCGGGGAAATGCTCGCCCTCCGTGCCCGCGGCGGCACACGTCCCAACGGGGTTATGGGGGTGACGTGACGGCCGGTCCAGCCGCAGTCCGAGTAGTGGCGGGACGCTATCGGCTTCTCGCTCCGCTGGGCGCGGGCGCGATGGGGACCGTCTGGCGTGCCTTCGACAAGCTCCTAGAGGCCGAGGTGGCGCTCAAGGAGATCGAGTTCGCCGGCGGTGTGCCCGACGAGGAGCGTGCCGACCGGGTCGAGCGCGCGCTGCGCGAGGCCAAGCACGCCGCGAAGCTGCGCGCGCACCCGCACGTCGTGACGATCCTCGACGTCGTCCTGGAGGACGGCCTGCCCTGGATCGTCATGGAGCTGGTGCAGTCGCGGTCGCTGTTCGACGTCATCCGCCAGGACGGGCCCCTGCCGCCCGCCGAGGTCGCCCGCGTCGGCCTCGCGATGGTTGACGCGCTCTCGGCCGCGGGCGAGTTCGGCGTCATCCACCGCGACGTCAAGCCGTCGAACGTGCTGATGGCGCACGACGGCCGGGTCGTCCTCACCGACTTCGGGATCGCGACCGGCGACGGCGATCCGACACTGACCGTGACCGGTGTTATCGGTACCCCGCTTTACATGGCCCCAGAACGGCTGAACAACGAGCCAGCGACGTTGGAAGCCGACCTTTTCAGTCTTGGCGGCACTCTTTACTTCGCTGTGGAAGGTCAGGCACCGTTCGCGCGGGAGAGCTTCAGCGCGATGCTCGCGGCGATCGTGCTCGCCCCGGCGCCACCGCCGCGGAACGCCGGGCCGATCACCGCCGCGCTGCTCGGCCTGCTGGAGAAAGACCCGAAGACGCGGATGCGCCCCGCCGCCGCTCGGCAGATCTTCCTCGACACGATCCGCGCGGTCGACCCGAGCTACGTGGACGTCGACGCGACGGCCACCACGCCGCGCCGCCTCCGCGGCACGACCGTCGACGTCCCGCCCAGCCGGTCGGACAGCGACGCCAGCCTCCCACCGACGGGTCGGCCCGCGACGGGCCGACCGGAGCCCGGGCGAGTGGGAACGGGGCCCGCGGAGTCGATCCGGCAGGTCCGGGAGCCCCGGGAGACCAGCCGGGACGCCCGGGCCGACAGCGCTCGTTCCCAGCCGACGGAAAGCCGGCCGCTGCCGCCCGCGGAGCTCACCGCCCTCGAGGAGGACGGCGCGATCGCGCTGCGCTGGGCGCCGTCGCCCACGCCCGGCGTCGTCTACCGGGTGTTCCGGCTGATCGCCGACCCGGCCGCCCCGGGCGGCTGGCGCTCCCGCGGGCTGGGCACCACCGGGGTCACCGAGCTGTTCGACGCCGGCGTGCCCAAGGGCGTGCCCTTCCGCCACCAGGTCGTCGCGACGTTCCGCGACGCGACCGGGCACTCGGGCGGCGGTGGCGGCACCGGCCAGGAACCGTCGCCGGCCGCGTCGACCCCGGTCAGCACCATGCCCCGCATCCTGGTGCCCAGCGTGACGGCGCTGCGCGCCGACCTCGACGGCGACGCGGTGGCCCTGTCCTGGCGTCCGATTCCCGGCCACAACAGGGTCGTCATCGAGCGGATCTTCGACGAGTCGTCGTCCTTCCAGGGGGCGATGCGCCGGTTTCGCGGCTCCGGCGGGCAGTACCTCGACAACGACGTCCAGGCCGGCGCGACCTATCGCTACCGCGTCTGGGTGGCCCCGCCCGTCGCCAGCGCCATGTTCGACCCGTCCAGCTGCGCCGAGGTGACCGTGACCGCGGTGCCCCGCCCGCGTCCCGTGACCGACCTGGAGAGCCGGGCGACCCTCGGCGGCACCGTGCTGCGCTGGACGACGGTGCCCGGCGCCGTCGTCCGGATATACGCCACACCGGTCGCGACGGGGTCGGGCCTGTCCGGCACGGGGCCGTTCGGGCCCGCGGGCCACGAGGTACGCGTCGGCTCGCTGGAGGGCCGTGCCCGGCTCGTCGGTGAGAGCCGGCGCGGCCGGTTCGTCGACAACGAGGGCGGCGCCGAGGTCGTCTACACCCCGGTCAGCGTCGCCGGCGACCGTGCCGTCATCGGCGCGGCCGTCATGCAGACATAAGGCGAAGCCGGCTCGAAGGTCGCTTGCGCGACCGCTCCGGACCTCCCAGATCTGCTCCGCAGATCCGGCAGGAACCCCGGCTTCGCCATCGGGCGCCTAGGGCGCCCTCCTAGCCTGATTTCGGGGCTGAGTCCAGGTGTACGGCCGGGGCTGGTGTCGATCGGGGTCGGGATGTGGTCGCGTTGGCAGTGCGCCAATGCGCCGTCACTTGCTGTGGCTGGGTCGCGGTGGCAGCTCACCAGAGGGGCGTTGCGCCCGACCTCGTCGCTTGACGGTTAGAACCGTGGGATGCCGGGGGCGCCCGGCCCGCGCTGGTTTTGGGGTGAGGCATGGAGCGGTGGCTGGTCCGCTCCGGGGTAGAAGAGGCGGCCGGGTCAGCGGTGCGCTGACGCGCTGTCGCCAGCGGTGGCTGGGTCGCGTGAACGCATCGCTTTCCGGCCCGGCGTGCAATGCACAGGCTGATCGGACGCAGGTCATGGCTGGGCGGGAGACTGGCGTGGTGAGTGACGCGGCGCTGGTGCGGTACGAGCAGGTCGACGAGGCGACGGCGCGGACCGCGAGCCGGCGCTACTGGGAGGACGAGGCGAGCGACTACCAGCGCGAGCACGGCGCGTTCCTCGGCGACGTCGACTTCTGCTGGTGCCCGGAGGGGCTGCGCGAGTCCCAGGTCCGCCTGCTCGGCGACGTCGCGGGCCGCCGGGTGCTCGAGGTCGGCTGCGGGGCGGCGCAGTGCGCCCGCTGGCTCGCCGCGCACGGCGCCCACGTAGTCGGCGTCGACATCTCCGCGGGCCAGCTCGCCCATGGCGTCGAGCTCAGCCGGCGTACCGGGATCCCGGTGCCGCTCGCCCAGGCGGACGCGGCCGCGCTGCCCATCGCCTCCGAGTCTGTCGATCTCGCCTGCTCGGCGTTCGGCGCGGTGCCGTTCGTCGCGGACAGCGGGGCGGTGATGCGCGAGGTCGCCCGGGTGCTGCGGCCCGGCGGGCGCTGGGTGTTCTCGACCAACCACCCGATGATCTGGTGCCTGCCCGACGAGCCGGACGAGGCCGGGATGCGGGTCATTCAGAGCTACTTCGACCGGCGCGCCTACCTGGAGCGCGACGGGTCCGGACAGCCGGCCTACGTCGAGACGCACCGGACCATGGGCGACCGGGTCCGCGAGATCGTGGCCGCCGGGCTCACTCTGCTCGACGTCGTCGAGCCGGAGTGGCCGGAGGACAACCACGAGGTCTGGGGCCAGTGGGGGCCCGTCCGCGGCCACTACCTCCCCTCCACCGCGATCTTCGTCACCGCCAGGCCGCTGTAGCCCAGTCGCTTCGGCCTCAGCACCGCCGGGCGAGCGGCCCGGCGTCGCGGGCGTTTGGGCGATCAAACAAGGCCAAAGGTCCCGGCGACAGGACCGATCGATAGGCCGCGCAGCGGCGCGGGGCGCCCGGCGCGGCCACGGCCGTGTCACGCGGGATCACCCCGACCCGCCGCAAAGGGTCGCGCCAGGTCACCCAGGATGCGGGGTCCTCACGAACGGTGGCCCCAAACGCCCGACTAAGGTGCTTGATGGCGAAGAGTCGCACTGGCACCACTCAACCCATGAGTGACCTATTCGACAACGCCGCACGCTTCCGCCCCACTTGGAGAACAACGAGCCGGCCTGCCGCAGGTCGATCCGGCTTGCCCCGTTATGTTTGGCCCCGCGTTCGCAGTTAGGGGCTGACTGTGTACCACGCCAACCTCACTACCGGGGAGGAATCGCCCACGATGCGGCTCACCCCGGTAGCTCGTCTACGCGCCGCGGCCATCCTGGCTGCTGGCGCGCTTGTCGTCACGGCGGCCGGGTGCTCCACCAGCGGCGACGACACGACCTTCACCCCGGCCGCGGCGGGCACAAGGGCGAAGCCCACCGTCATCCCCAACGAGCTGCCACCGATCGGCAAGTTCATCAGGCAGTCCGACGGCAGCCAGGTGACAACCGTCAGCTCGGACTACCTGTTCGACGTCGGCAGCGACCAGCTGCTGCCGGAGGCGACCCAGGCCCTGGCCGAGATCGTGCCGACCCTGCGCGAGCACGCGGGAAGGATCGAGATCGTCGGCTACACCGACGGTCTCGGCTCCACCGACGCGAACCTGGAGCTGTCGAGGCACCGCGGGGAAGCGGTGAAGGCGGTCCTGGTCGGGGACGGCATCGACGGCTCGGTCCTTCAGGTTGTCCCGAAGGGTGAGGATGGCGCGCAGGACGGCGTGCCGGACTCCACCCGCCGCAAGGTGGAGATCGTCCTCAAGTGATCACCCTCAGCACCCCTCACCTCCGTAGCCGGCTCGCCATGGCCTTGGCCGGTCTGCTGGTCCTGGTGCCGGTCTTGGCCGGCTGTGACATGAACAGCCTTCTCGGCAAGAAGGCCGGCGACTGCTCGACCTACCAGGAGAAGCCAAAGAAGAACGCGGCCACGCCTCTCCTGCTCGTCCTGCTCGACCTGTCCAACAACTCCGCTGCGACCGGGGAGCAGGTCGCGACGGCCATGCGGCCCTACATCGACACGGCGCTCACCGACGGCCAGTACGTCAAGGTCATCGCCAACGGCGGCACCGGCGCCGGCGTGAAGACCTTCCCATGCTTCACCGGCGACACGCCGTTCCTCGTCAAGCGCGCCAACAGCACTCGGCAGACCAAGGACCGCACCAAGGGCGGCGAGGCGCTGCAGACGGAGTTCAGCCACGTCGTGCAGGAGACCCCGGTCAGCGCGACCGGCAGCGTCACGAGCCTGCTCGGCGCCGTCAACGACGACGTCCAGTCCCTGCGCAACACCCCCGGTGTGAACCTCGGCGACGTCACCGTGGTCGTCTGGAGCGACCTGATGGGCACCGGCGAGCAGGGCGACTGCATGAACCTGGACGACAAGCAGGCGACCGTGAGCGTGGCCGAGGGCATCGTCGAGCGCTGTTTCGCTACCTCACAGATCAGTGCCGTCAAGGACACCAAGATCCGTTTCATCGGCACGAACCAGGGTGATCTGACGGCACCCCAGCAGGATCTCTCGCGCTATCTGAGGGGCGAACTGTGTCGGCGGCTGAGCAGTGACTGCAGCTAGCCGCTCGGCGGCCACCGAGAGCCGCGTGGTTTCACCCGCCAGGGTGACGCCACGCGGCCTTGCCGTCGGCGGGACCAAACCGGCCGCCGCGGGCTTCGCACGCATCAGGGCCAACCAGCTAGCAGGAGGCGCAATATCACGCCGCCTGCACGCCGCCGGAGGCCTCATTCCTGAGGGTTATCGACCGGAGGCACTGGTATGAGCAGCATCTACGAGCAGCGGGACAGGCCAGGCACCGAGCCCGCCACTGGTCCGGACGGGTCGTTCATCGCGTCCACGCAGACGATGGGGCGCGCGCGAAAGGCTCGGGGCAGTGCCTTCAGCGAGGCTCGGGACCAGCACTACGCGCCGGCGCTGATGCGATCCGCCGTCGTCATCTTCATCTGTGGCATCTCGATGGTGCTGGTCGTCGGGTTCCTGTGGCTCACGATGCCGTCCTCGTCGTCCGTTCGGGTCTCCGTCAGCGGCTCGATCTTCGTGACGGCGATCGGCTTCTTCCTGTCCGGCAACACCTTCCGGCTGCGTGACGTCCGTCGGCGCATCGGCAACCGGGCACGGGCGGGCCTGATCGCGCCGATCGACGCGCTCTCCGAGCTCCCGCCGCGTGACACCATCCAGCGCCGCTTCATGATTGGCGCGGTCGCGGCGTTCGTGGGCCTGACCGCGCTGGTCTTCATCGCAGTCTTCGCGAACGGCGATGGCTCGGGCGATGGCTCGGGTAGCGAGACGGTCATCGCCCCGATCATCGGCGCTATCTTCGCGATGCTGTGCTTCCTCGCCGGCAGCTACTCCCGGCCAATCGACTGATGGCGACGACGCCCGGCTGATGCGCATGCCCACTCGACGACCGACTCAGGTAGTTCCCGTCCAGGCCGAGGTCCCCCGCCGGCCCCGCACACCGGCCAGGACAGACGCCCCGGCCCTGAACCACATCGACACAGGCACGAAGAGATACGGAAAGCGAGACCCAGGTGCTGCGCAGGGGTAACCAGCCGGGGAAACTGGCTAAGCAGCTGATCCGCCGGGTCGGGGACGCCGACATCGCGCTGGCTGGCGCCGAGACCCGTCCTAAGGTCCTCAAGACCCTCGAGGACGCGGAGGTTCAGGAGATCCGGGCCGCGACCCGGGCCGACGCGCGCTCCCTCGAAGAGGAAATCGCCGAGCTGCGCACCGAGATCGACGCTCGGGCGGAGCGGCGTGAGCGGCAGTCCGAGCTCATGCGCCACAAGATCGAACAGGGCCGCCTGTGGCGTAGCGTCGGCATCCAGGAACGTATTCCCCAGCTGCACCTGGGGAAGGGCCCCCGCACCGTGGTGCTCCTGGTGCTCGCCGCACTGGACTTCTACGTGTTCGCGAGCGCCTACGCCGCCCTCGACGACACCCCGCAGTTCAGCGTGGGCTGGTGGCTCGGCGGTCTACTCGGCATCGCCGTGTTCTTCGCGGGCTTTGCCCTCTCGCACGCCATCAAGGGCTCGATCTTCGCCAGGGCCCAGCGACAGTTCCTGTCCGCGGCCGACAACGGACGGCTCGTGATCGACCAGGATATCCGCCCACAGCTGGTGGACTCGAAGTCGTCGCCGCTCGCACTGTGGCTCACCGCGCTCATCTTCCTGGTTCTCATGATCGCCGGTGTGCTGGTGCGTGTGGAGGGCTCGGCCTCCGATGTCAGCCTGCCGCTGATCCTGTTCCAGGGCCTCATCCCGCTGGTGGCGGTCGTCGTCGAGCTCTACCTGCACGACCCGACCGAGCGCGACGACCCGATGCCGAACTGGCGGGACCGGCGGCTGGAGCGCCACCTGGCCAAGGCGGAGCGGCGGCTGCGCGTGGTGGCCGCGCAGGTCGAGGCGCGGGTCGCCCAGGTCGAGAAGCTCTACCGCGTCGAGGAGGCGATCCTCGACGTCGAGCAGAAGGACATGGGCCTGCGGCACACCACCGACCTGGTCCTCAACGGCGGCCACATCCCGACGGTCTCCAGCAACGGCCGGGTGGCCGAGGTCGACCGCGACCAGCTCGAGAAGACCATCAAGATGGCCCGCAGCAGCCGCTCCTGACGTCTCGACAGGCACGGCTGGCACCAGAAAACCAGAACTTCCCGCTGGGGTGGCGGGGGGGGGGGGCGGGGCGGGGGGGGGGGCCCCGCGCCCCCCGCCAGGGGGGGGGCGGGGACACCCGGCC